>JBAVVF010000808.1:0-7211 GCA_049697155.1 Anaerolineales bacterium | reverse complement strand
CCGCCGCACAGTCATCGTACATTTGATGTGTTGATTGGTATGCATCCCAGAACATGGTTGCCATCTCCACATAGGGTTTACCATTTGGGTCGTCGCCAAATGTCTCTTGCAAGGTGTTGTAGGCATCTTCTGCATCTGAGATGTTTCCCTGCACAAGGTGGAGGAGCATGAGGCGGTAGTAGGCATACGCGGCGAGGCGAGGATATTCTGTATTGTCGAAGATCGCGGTTGGATAGACTGTGGGTGTAGGATCGTATTGAGCCCAGTAGGTACGGCGTTCAAACTCTTCCCGTTCAGGTGACCACCACTCCAACCGATCATTGAAAATAGCTGCCTGGTAAAAAGACAATGCCTCCGCGTAGTATCCATAACGCGCTTGCAAGTCTCCATCCTGAATTGCCTGGAAGCGGTACTTCGGCGCGCCGTTTTCCTGTGCTTGAACGACATAATTCTGTCCGTTCCAGGCTAATGTCGTAGTCTGTTTACGTGCCGGAGTTCCATCACAGGGGTTTCCCAGTCCGCCACAGAATTCGTTAACGTCGTATACGACAAGAATTTCCTTGAGACCATCTCCGTTTGTGTCTGCTAATTTGTGATAAGTATTAGCGAAAATCGAATCGATAGCTGCACCTGTATATGAATCTGTTCCAACATTGATCAGCGATCGAAACTCGTCCCCATCCCATCCAACAATATAAATATTGGCATCACCATAGTGGCTAAAGCTATAAAAAATAAGCTCGGGAATTCCATTTTTGTTTAAGTCAGGAGTGCCTTCCAGACTAACTCCGAATTCTCCTTCTTCCGAGTTGAATAAATTTTGATATTTTCCACCTTTGCAGCCAAGAATGCTATGACGCACCATTCCACTGAAAATGACTTCGTTCACACCATCCCCGGTTACATCTTTTATTTCCCCCGAAAATGGCGGGCCTTTTTCAAGCTGAGCCAAAGTTCCTCCTGAATTCAGATAAGTCAAAACATCTTCTGGACCGATGATTTCGTAAAAGCCGTTGCTGTCTGGAGTTGCAAATTCTCTGGTAGCGGAGTTTTCCTTCGGACACTCCGCCTTTGCCGCGGGCGTGACCGTGACGATCGTCGAAGCATCTAATGTCGGGGTGAAGGTGGGAATAGTCGGCAGGGGAGTGACCGTCTGCGTGGGCGGGATGGGCGTCCGGCTGGGAGTCAGGGTCGGAGGAACGCTGGTGGCCGTTTCAAAGGAAGTGGGTGGGGTACTTTCCAGCTTTGCTGGCGCGCAGCCAGTGAAAATCAGTAGTCCAAGGAGTAGTCCTGCGAAGATTCGCTTCATTGTATTCCTCCCGCTCCTCTTTCTTCTTTCCTCTTTCCTCTTTGATTACTACTAAAACGGAAATTCCCCACCCCCTGTTCCACCCAAAAAGCTAAAAGCTAACCGCTAACAGCTTTTAGCTATTCCCTTCGACCTTTTGTCACTATCCGTATCGGCGTCCCCAAAAATCCATACTCCGCCCGGATCTGGTTCTCCAGATAACGCAAGTAAGTAAAGTGCATCAGCTTTGGCTCGTTGACGTAGATCATGAACGTCGGCGGGTCGGAGCGGACCTGGGTGCCGTAGAACATCTTCAGCTGGCGTCCGGCGTGGGAGGGATGCGGGTGGGCATCCTGGGCTTTGTGGATCACCTCGTTGATCCTGGAGGTCGTCAGGCGCGCCAGCCGCTCCTCCTGCACGCGCAGCGCCATCGGCAGGACCTGATCCACGCGCTGGCCGGTCTTGGCAGAGATGAAGAGCAGCGGGACATAGTCCATGAAGTTCAGGTCATTGCGAACCCTTTTTGTGAATTCCTCCATGCTGAACGAGTCTTTTTCCACGGCGTCCCACTTGTTGACGATCACCACGCACGACTTCCACTCGTCCAGGATGAACCCCGCGATGTGGGCATCCTGCGAGGTGATGCCGGTCGTCGCGTCAATTACCAGCAGGGCGACGTCGGCCCTTTCGATGGCTTTGAACGCGCGCAGGACGCTGTATTGCTCGACACCATGCTCGATCTTGCCGCGCTTACGGATGCCGGCCGTGTCGATCAGCGTGACGGGCAGGCCGTTCACATCGATTTTCGTATCTGTGGCGTCGCGTGTCGTGCCGGGGATCGGGCTGACGATGGCGCGCTCTCCACCCACCAGCTTGTTCAGCAGACTGGATTTGCCTGCATTCGGCTTGCCCACGATGGCAATCTTGATGCTTTCGTCTTCCTCTTCCTCAACCTGTTCCGGGAAGGAGGCGACCAGCGCATCGAGCAGATCACCCGTCCCGGTGCCGTGCACGGCCGAGACGGCGTATGGTTCGCCCAGGCCCAGCTCATAGAACTGAGGCGCCTCGTCACGCCGCTCGCGCGATTCCGCCTTGTTCACAACGACAAAGATCGGCGGCCAGAACGTTCCATCCGGCAGTTTCTTTTGCGAGCGCCGCAGGATATCGGCAACTTCAAGATCGGCGGCGGTAACACCCATTTGGCCGTCATTGACGAAGAGGACCGCGTCTGCTTCATCGATCGCGACCTTGGCCTGCAGGCGGATATCGTCGATGAAATCCGCCGAACCGATCGAGAGCGGGGTCTTGCCGCCGTGGGTGGGGTCGATGCCGCCGGTGTCCACAACGTGAAAGGCGCGCCCGTTCCATTCGGCTTCTCCGAATAGACGGTCGCGCGTCGTGCCGGGGGTCTCGTCTACAATGGCAAGACGTTCCCCGACCAGGCGATTGAACAAGGTGCTTTTTCCTACGTTGGGTCTGCCAACGAGAGCGATAATAGGTTTCATATGATTTACGATTTCAGATTGACGATTTTCGATTGCTGATTTGCCAACTTGCCCTATGGCCCCAATGTAGGGGTTGCTGTGAGGGGCACTCCGATCACCACTTCGACGGTGCCGGGCAGGATTGATTCTACCAGTACATTCTCCACTGACACCTTCACTTCCGGAGTCAGTTGGTACGTGCCAGCCTCTAGGCCGGTGGCATCGACCGAGACGGTGATTTCCCGCGAGCTCAACTCCTCGAGCACGGGCACCGGGCCCGAGATGATTACGTCCACCGTCTGCGGGAAGGTCTGGGCACCCAACCCTTCGGACAGTCCGTTCACATTGATCGGCTGATTCAGAAGGGTCAGGCTGGTTTGAATGGGGGAGATGCTGACCTGTACCTGCACGGTCTGGGCACCAATGATAGTGATGTCCTCCGGCAAATCCAGGGAAAGACGCGTCGAAATATTTTCCTTGCGATCCTGCAGGTCAAGCGGCTGGGTTTCGACCACCCCCGGGAGCTGGTTGACCAGCTCGGGGTTTTCAGCAAAGACCGTAATCACGGGCGGGAAGACGGAAATGTTCTCGATCCGGTATCCGGCTGCCTGCTGGCCCTGGACGATTACCTTGACAGCCACATCCCGGTAGCCGCCCTGCTGAATAATCGGAATGCTGACCTGGACGGATTCGGGGTTGATGGTCAATCCGTTCAGTGTCTGGTTTTGCGCGTCGAGGATCTGCACCGGGATGGCGTCGTCGATGCTTTCGCGCAAACCATCCAGGTTGATCAGAACGCGTGCCCGCGTGGCCTGCGTGACGAGGGACTCGGGGCCCGAGACGGCCACTTCGGTCAGCTCCGCGTCCGGGTCACCGGCCTGGTACCCGGCCGCAGGCTGCCCACTTAGGGAGAGGTAGAGGGGAAACGTCTTGGTGGTGAGCGACTCCAGGTCGACGGTAACCGTTGTCGGGTTGGTAAGCACGATCTCATACGGCCGCAGGGCAACCATGATCTTCACAGGTACCGTATGCTCGCCGGCGCTCAGCCCGGATAAATCCAGGCTCGCCCGGACGGCATTGTCCTGGGTTGTCAACAGTTCCCAGACCGAACCGGGCGCGCGCATCGAGACATCCACGGTCGCTGGGACCTCGTTGATCCGCACGAGAGATGGATCCTGGCCGATGATCTCCAGTGGAATCGGGCGGGGATAGGTGCGGACCTCATCCGGGTCGGCAGACCGGACCGCCGACATCCAGACCGAGACGCCGAGCACGAGGGCGAGGAGAAATGTACGGATGTTCTTTGCTAACCAGCGCATGTCATTCATCCTTCCGGAAAAGATAGGGGAAGAAACGCTGCAGCCATATGCGCTGGGGGGTCATGGCATCCGGGCGGAAGAATGCAGCCAGGATGTTCTCGAGCCGTTCGGGATCGATGCGGCGGATCATGCGTCCGGCGTGGGCAATGGAGAGGGAACCGCTCTGCTCCGAGACGACCACGGCGATCGCGTCGCTGACCTCGGAGATGCCCAGGGCAGCCCGGTGCCGGAGTCCCATCTGGCGCTCGGGCGAACGGTTGAGGATGCCGCTCGCAGAAAGGGGCATCACGCAGGCGGCCGCGACCATTCGGCCGTGTGCGATTACGACCGCGCCGTCGTGCAGGGGAGTGTCGGGATAGAAGATCTGCAGCAGCAGCTCCGGCGTGACGTGAGCCCGCATCTGCACCCCCGTCTCGATATACTGTTCGAGGCTGTCCATTCGCTGGACGACGATCAAAGCCCCGTGCTGGCGTGCCGAAAGCCGCGCCGCGGCCTCCACGACAGCCCGGATGACCTTCTGCATGGCGTCATCGGCGCCGTCCGCGGCCGGCAGGAAGTTCACCGTCCCGGCCCGTCCCAGCCTTTCGAGGGCGCGGCGGATCTCCGGGGCAAAGATGACCGGTATGGCGAGCAGCAGAGCCGGCAGGGTACTTTGGATCAGCCAGGAAAATGCGGGGAGTTCCACCAGGGTCGTCAACAGCACCAGGGCCACGACCAGGAAAATCATGCCTCGTAGGAGGACCATGGCCTGCGTATCGCGCAGGGAATAAAGTAATACGAAGAAGATCAGCGTTACCAACAGGATGTCGATAACGCTCATCCAATTCAGGCGTTGGAATATAAACAGAATGTTGTTAAGAAAATTCGCCATGTAGGAACGCGTCAATTAGTATAGTCTGGCCGGCTGAATGTGCGCTTAGAATATCGAACGATCGATAATATCTACACCCGGGTTTGAAACAACTTCCCGCCCTGTCAGGTTGTTTGCGAGACTTCACAACGCTGGCGTGCCGAGGCGAACTGCCAAAGGGCTTGACGTTAAATCGGCCTCAGGACACGATCGGTGCGAAGTTGCTTGAAGAGCAGGGCCGCACCTTTGGGCATGGACTCGAGCGCGGCATCCTCCCAGGCCTGCACGCCCAGTTCATCCGGCGCGCGCCGTTCATAACCGAGTTGTTTCCAGACGCTGTCGAATCCGATCAGGTCCATGGGCGGGAAAATCAGGGAGGCTTCGCACTGCAAATCGCCTGAAGCCCGCTCGACTTCCCGGACCATCAGAGGCAGAGCCTTATCTGAAGCCACCTTGTGGTCGAGGAAAAGATCGGTCACGCGCGCCACCAGGTTCTCGACCTGCCAGCCCGCGATGCCGACCAGCTCGTTCTCCATTTGCAGCAGCAGAAAGGCCTTTTCGCCGAAGGCTTCCATGGCCTGGTCTTTCGTCATCGTGTTCTTGCCTTTGCTCAGGCGGGTGATCAAATCGGCGATCTTCTGCGCATCGCGCGGCTTGCCGCGCTGCAGCGAAAGCGACCCGGCTTCCGGCCGCGAAAGGACCTGTGTGACGGGGCCGGCAGCCTGGGCGGGAGAAATGGTCTTCCATTTTTCGCTGACTTGTTTCCACAGCTCTTCATACGAGCCGTTGTTGGTGATCACAACGTCGGCCGCCGCGAGTTTGTCCTTCTGCGCAGGCTGCATGCGGACCCGCTGCTGGGCGTCCGCCTGGCTCAGACCGCGTTTGCGGATCAGCCGCTCGACCTGGACCTGCTCCGGAGCGTCGGCGACCCAGACCGCATCACAGCGGTCGCGCAATCCCGATTCCAGGAGCTTGATCGCTTCGATCACCACGACCGCCTGGGTAGCGCGCTTGCCAAGGATCTCGATTGCCTGATCGACGTAGGGATGGACGATGCCTTCCAGCTGCGCCAGGGCTTCCGGGTCTGCAAAGACGACCCGCCCGAGCTTATCCCGGTTGATCTGTCCATCCGGGTCGAGCAGCCAGGTGCCAAACTTATCCAGGATGGGCTGGTAACCCGGCGCACCCTTCGAGATGACACGATGCGCCAGCGCGTCGGCATCGATCGTGTAGGCGCCGAGGTGTTCCAGCATGCGGCGCACAACACTTTTGCCGGTGGCGATATTTCCAGTTAAACCGATGACGTATTTCCCGGGCCAATTGCTCACAGAGACTCCATTGTTTTCAGTTTCAGGCTGTCTTCCCTTATTTTAATGTCTTTTACCAAAAACTCCAATGTATTTTGGCCTTTTCAACATGGGTAGTTTTCGACACTTAAAAAGGTACATCCGGTTTTGGAGCGCCAGGTTCCGACTATATAGTTACGGAACGCGGGACGTTTCTGTTCCAAAAGCTTAAGAATTTTATTTGAATATCCTCTCAGGCGGTTGACGCTCCCTGCCCTTGCGTGTATCATCATGCTGTCTCAGGTCGGTTGGGCGATCGCGGTCCTGCGTTGTCGGGGCCGAGGAAAGTCCGCACTCCATAGAGCACGGCGTCGGATAGCACCCGGGGCGGGGAACCCTCCGTGAGGAGCTAACCTGCCGGACAAGGGCCACAGAAACAAACAGCCACTTGCCTCGCAAGGGGTGAGCGGTGATGGTGAAAAGGTGGTGTAAAAGACCACCGGCATCTGCAGTAATGTGGATGGCCAGGTAACCCCCGCCGGGAGCAAGACCAAGTAGGGACGAAGCCATCTGCGGATGGCGGGAGACTGCTCGTCTTCATACGTGCTCTCTCATGTGATGAGGGAGCCAGTCCCGGGTAGGTCGCATCGAGCGGCGCGGCGACGCACCGCCCAGAGAGATGATCGCACAGTGGCGCAAGCCATGGACAGAATGCGGCTTATAGATCGTCCTGAGTACATTTTTCCGCCTCGCCAGCCCATTAAGCTGTGGACTCTCGTTCACAGTCGTGAGGCTGGGCCGAGGCTGAATAATTTAAAAGTTCACCTTACGCAGTCTCACCACTGAGCCCACACACCTGCCCTGGCGGGCGGTGCCAGGGGAGAACACGGAGAAAACCTTTTAAAAATCTCTGTGGACTCCGTGCTCTCTGTGGTGAAAGTACTTTACCTGCGTAACATCAGTTAAAGGCTCAAATGCGTGAAC
>JBAVVF010000807.1:0-2820 GCA_049697155.1 Anaerolineales bacterium | reverse complement strand
GGATTATCTTGTGCGTTTTGTCTTCCCCAAGCTGCGTGAGAAATTGCTTGCTTATCGAATCCACTTCGTTGACGTGGATCTGCGGTGGGGTGTCACAAGTGACCAGGATAGTGTTGCAGCCTGCTGCGAAATCGTAGATCAATGTCGTCCATATTTCTTATGTATGATTGGTGGGCGTTACGGCTTCGTTCCGCCAGGTAAGAATTATTCCATTACCGCTGAGGAAGTGTATTACGGTGTTCTGAACCGCCAGCCTAAGGACAGGGGATTTGCACATTTTTATTTCCGTGATGATGCTATTACCGATGCGATAACCGAAACTTTTCCAGGTGAATTCCGGGAGCCGAAAGGTAGTGAAAACCAGAAGAAGCTTACGAACTTTAAAAAAGAAATCATAGCGGCAGGGTTGCAGCCATTTACATACCCAGCACAATGGGATGACAAAAACAGACGACTCACCGGCCTTCAGGAACTTGGCGATCGTGTTTACGAAGATTTGCTCAACAGTATAAGGTCCGATCCCAGATTACGTGATCGTTTCAAGGATGATTACGCGGCGCAGCCAGACGAGTTCGATGAGGAAAACGCTGCAATGGAGATGTTTGCCGAAGTACTCAGCGAACGTTTTATACCTGGCAGCCGTGAACCAGTACTTGCTGAATTGCTTGCTTATGTAAGCGGGTCTAGCGATGGTGGCTACATTTGTTTAACAGGTGTATCCGGCAGTGGCAAGTCGGCCCTGTTAGCGCACTTGAGCAGGCATTCAGCTCTTAACTCTCGGCGTTCAATCCTTCTCATTCGCCATTTCGTAGATGCAAGCCCGAGATCATCCAATATATTTCATACCGTGCGGCGTTTCTGTCACGAACTCAAGACGGCTTGCCCGGATATTGCCATTGATATTCCTGACGACCCCGAGAGACTCCCTATCACTTTTCTGCAATTTTTGCTGCAAGCTTGTGCGCGAAAGCGTGTTGTCATCCTGCTTGATGCTGTTAACAAGTTTGATCCTGCATCATATTCTGCAGTCTTGCACTGGCTACCCAAGCAATTACCTGCTAATGCCCGGATTATTCTCTCTGCACCCGACTATTCAGCATTGATGGGGATTATGGCGCACGAGCTTCAACTAAAACCGCTCACAAAAAAGGACAGCCGGACGATCATCGAGCAATTCCTCGCGCGTTACCACAAAAGATTTGCTCTGGAACAGTATGACGCGTTGCAGACTAAGACCGATGCTAACATTCCACTCTACATCATGGTCGCGCTCGAAGAGCTTCGCAGCCTTGGAATATATGAGGAAATCACTCAACGTATCATCGATTTGCCGCCTACAACACATGAACTGTTCATTTGGATTCTGAAGAGGCTGGAAAACGATGATGGCTTTCGTGACAAGACTGGGCAGCTTGTGGGACGTGAATTGGTCCCGCGTTTTTCTGCTCTGCTTGGGGCAAGTCGCAATGGACTGAGCCAAAGTGAGCTGGCTGATCTACTGTCACCCGCAGATGCAGGTACGAACGCACTGATTGCGTCCGACGCTGAGGGGAATCTCGCCGCATTGTTGCGCCTGCTTCGCCCCTACCTCATGTACCGTGGTGATCTACTCGATTTTTCTCATGATGAGTTCAAGTCAGCTGCAGTATCCAGCCAACTTGAAACTCATGAACAGTGTAAAACTGCGCATGCGCAACTAGCTGACTATTTTGCCGGGATTGGTCTTGACCACCTTGGAATTCGCATGCCAAACATACGCGTAGTGGATGAGTTGCCCTGGCAGCTGGCCCAGGCAGAAAACTGGAAATGGTTATATGATCTGCTCTGCGAGCCTGCGTTTATCGAATATGCATACCTGATCGATCGTTTTTCGATCATGTCATACTGGTCCAAAGTTGAACAACACACCTCTCTGCGCATGGTCAACGGCTACAACAGGAATTCCCTGCAGGAAGGAGTCCTGGTTTCGAGTCAAATAGATACAATGGCCTCTCTGCTCATGAATGCTGGACACCTTGCAGAAGCTAAGAGTTTATTGGATCAGCTTCGCTTAGTCGCTGGCATGCTCACTAGCGACAAAAGAGGCTATGCTATATTGTTGGGCAGGTTAGGACTGATCGCCCGGGCTCAAGACCGCCTCGACGAGGCTCTATCACTTTTCAAACAACAGGAGCAGATTGCGCGAAAGTTAGAAGATTGGCAGATTGTTTCGGTTGCACTTGGCAACCAGGCTATCATCTTTTCAGATCGCGCCGATCATGTTACTGCCATGCATCTGCATAAGGAAGAAGAGCAAATCTGCCGCAGGGTGAATGACATCGAAGGTTTAGCCGCCTGTCTTGGAAATCAAGGGGTCATCCTGATGGCGAAATCGGATCTTAAGGGTGCCATGGCGATGTTCAAAGAGGAAGAACGGGTCAGTCGGGAATTTGACATTAAAAACCAACTTCAGTTATCACTTGGTAATCAATCCATCATACTTACGGCATGGGGCCACATTGATGAAGCTATGGCTGCCTTAGTCGAGAGTGAGAATATTTGTCGAGAAATCAATATGCCCGATGGGGTGGCACGATCCCTCTTCAACCAGGGATTCGTAAAGGGCGTTCACATGGATGCTCTGGACGAAGGGGCGCGGCTGATGGAAAAAGCTTGTCAGATTGCAGACGAGCATGGCCTTAAATTATTGGCACGCGAGTTTGAAGAACGTCTTGCCAAGTTTGCAGCTATAGTGGATATGGATGGCGCGACCAGAGAGAGAGCGAAGAAGACAGATGCTAAAGCGTTGAAGCTTGGCGAGAAGGGAAAGTCCCTATGGGA
>JBAVVF010000806.1:0-2102 GCA_049697155.1 Anaerolineales bacterium | reverse complement strand
CCGCGCAGGATGATGTCGCCATGCCCCTGAACGATGTTTTCAAGTCCCATTTTTCCGACCCGTTTAATGGAGGCCATGATCTCGTCGATGTCACCATCGACGACATAGGGCAAAGGCATAAAGGAATCGCCCGCGAAGAGGATGCGGTCCTCTTCGACCAGCACCGCGATGCCATCCTGGCTGTGTCCCCCGGCCGGTGAAATAATCAAATTCTTTTTTCCCACCCGCAGGGTCATCTCGCCATCCACAAAGGTGATTTGCGGCAGGACGATCTTTACCTGGCGCAGAGCCGGGTTCTGTTTCTGGGCCGCCTCCAGCGAGGGAATGCCGCGTTCGATCAACAGCTCGCGGCAGCGCGCATGCGCGATAACCGTCGCGCCGGAAAAGAAGCAGTTGCCCCAGGCATGGTCGGCATGATAATGGGTGTTGATGACATACCGGACCGGCACATTCAGTTCATGCTCGATGAACTCCCGAATACTCAGTGCCTCATCCTGTAATGCCAGCGTATCGATGACCACCGCCCACTGCGGACCTGCCACGACCCCCGCAGTTACCTGAGCATAGACTTCACTCTGGAACCAAAACACATTTTCAGAAACTCGTTCGCGATGCATTCAAAACCCTCGTGATTTTCTTCTATTGATAGCATAAATGAGACTGAAAATCAAGTTGACTAGACAATTTGTTGTATTCGCATTTCCGTAAGGTATTTCCATAGTTGCGCTTGCTTATGAACTTCGGGCATGATACACTTTAGAAAACATGACCAAAAGCCTGCTAATTGTGAGCGCAGATAGCACCTTCGCAAAAGTGCTGCTCCACGGGCTGGAGCAGGAAGGCCATCGCGTTCAAATCACACGCAGCAAGGGTGAAGCGGTCGTGCGTGCCGACGAAGGGAACTGTTCGCTTGCCTTCCTGGATATGGACTTGGGCTATCGAGCAGTTCTGGACATCGGTCTGGCGCTTCGGATGCTCAACCCGGACATCAGGCTGGTCATTTTTACTGCTGAGGAAGTCCCGCCCGTGCTGGATGAACTCCGTCCCTGGATGTTGTCGCGCAAACCCTACTATTTACCCGAAGTATTGAACATGCTAAACAATAATGCCACTCCCCCCGCAAAGCCCTCTGCCCCCCGCCGGGAAGTCCAAACGAGCGATCCATCCCTGCACTGGCTGAAGGATGTCACCAAAGCCGCGCAGCACCTCACGCGCCTGACGCTGGAGTCGTCTGCCCAAGCGGCCCTGATCACACGCGGGGATAGCTTATGGGCCTACGCCGGTCAGCTCTCACAGGGGGCAGCCAAGGAGTTGGGCGTGGCCGTCACGCGTCACTGGGACGGGCAAAAAGGGAGCGACCTCCTGCGCTTCGTCCGCCTGGAAGCCACCAAGGCCGAGCACATGCTTTATGCCACCCGTCTGGCGGAAGATGTGATCCTGGCGCTCGTCTTCGATGCCGAGACGCCGTTCAGCACCATCCGCACCCAGGCCGGGCAGCTCGTCAACCGCCTCTCCACGCAAAGCACGGAAGTATCCGAGCCGCCGGCCGCGCAAAAGCCGCTTCCGGCTGCGGTTGACTCGCCGGCCGAATATCCGGAGGACGACAGCAGTCCCGATCTTGAGATTCCAAACATCGCGGACATTCTTTCCGATGTGCCCTCACCCCGCCCGGAACCGTCTGCCAGCCGTTCAAAGGAAGCCGAAGGCCCGGCCAAGTCGAGTCATTACAGCCGGGAGAGTTCGCCTGCCATCCGCGCAAACGATTTGATGGTTTCGGATTCGGATCAGGAACAGACCGTCGAACATGCCGTCGAGGATTTCGATGCGACCATGCCTTCGAAATCCCGCCGGCGTGCCGAAACGCCTGTTCGCAGACCGATGCCCGGCGAGCTGGATGAGACCCGTCCCCACTCGATCACGGAAGTGGCCGGGCGGGCAGTGCTCGAACCGATTTCCCCGGGCCTTTATAACCTGACGTATGCCTGTCTGCTGGTGCCGCGTTTCAGCAACCACTATCTGACCGGCGACATCGCCGATCGTCTTTCGGAATGGCTGCCGCAGATCTGCATTGCGTTCGGCTGGCGGCTGGAATACCTGGCCGT
>JBAVVF010000805.1:0-11753 GCA_049697155.1 Anaerolineales bacterium | reverse complement strand
GTACTGGATGGTTCGGCGTTCCCATACGTAAGTCTGACCGGCATCACCCAGTTCCGCCTGGCGTTCCAGCTCGATGACAATGACGACCTGGGAGCCGATACGCTCAAATTCTACAGCGGCAACTACGGTGACCTGGCTTATCGTCCCCAGTTACAGATCCAATATTACGTTCCCTGAACCACAACCCTGCGACGGAAAACAACAATCCCTCTCACGAGGGATTGTTGTTTTTATCGGCTAACGATGAGAACTATCCAGGAAGGCTTGTCTGGTCAATTTCAACCTGCACACTATTTTTTCTTCTTGCCTGTTTTCTTTGTCTTATTCCTGGCGGTTTCCCTGGACACACTTGCAGCCTGCGGGACCACCCCGCCAGCTACTGCGGCCGCATAGGGTTCACGCAAATTGACGGGCGCCGTGCCGCGCACGCGCAGGTTGAGCATCTCGACCAGGACGGAGAAGCCCATGGCGAAGTAAATGTAGCCCTTTGGAATGTGCTGATGCAGTCCCTCCACGATCAGCGTAAAACCGATCAGCAGCAGGAAACTTAGGGCCAGCATCTTGATAGTCGGGTGACGCTCCACGAAATTCCCCAGGGGTCCCGACGTAAACACCATCACCACCGCCGCAATGACGACCGCCGCGATCATGATCTCGATATGATCCACCATGCCAACCGCGGTAATCACCGAGTCGAGCGAGAAGACAATATCCAATAGCATGATCTGAAAGATTACACTCCAAAAAGCCGCGCCGACCTTCGCAGATACGCGCCCTTCCTCACCCTCCAGCCTTTGGTGGATCTCATGGACGCTTTTCCAGAGCAGGAAGAGTCCGCCAATAATCAGTACCAGGTCACGGCCTGAAATTTCAAATCCTACTACAGAGAAGAGCGGCTCTGTCAGACCAATGATCCACGAAAGGGACAGCAGGAGCAAAATGCGGGTCACCACAGCCAGCATAATTCCCGTTCGGCGTGCCCGCTGTTGTTGGTTTTGGGGCAGCTTGCCGGCCATGATCGAAATAAAAATCACATTATCCACACCCAGGACAAGTTCGAGCGCCACAAGCGTGAGAAACGCGATCCAGGTTTCGGGTTGAGTAATCCAGGTGAAATCCATATCTTCATCTCCTCAAAAGAGTTAACTCCCCAAAGTATAATCGAACTCAATTTATCGAGGGTACTTTCCACAATGCTATAATTCGGTAAAAGATGAAGACACAGACTTTCCAACTGACCACTCTTTCGCAATCCTCGCTCCAGGATTACATGGATTGTGCACAGCGATTCAAACTTCGCTACCTGGATCGTCTCTCCTATCCTGCGGTTGAAACGGAGCCCACCCTGGAGAACGAGAAACACCAGCAGGAGGGTGAATATTTCCACCGGCTCGTCCAGCAGCATCTGATCGGCATTCCAGCTGGGCAGATCGCCAGATTCGCGAACACGCCCAATTTGCAGAGGTGGTGGGAGAATTTTCAGAATTCCAAAGACCTCACAGGTCTTAAAGACCTCACAGGTCTCTATCCCGAGGCTACCCTCTCCGCCCCGCTCGGCAGGTATCGCCTGCTGGCCAAGTACGATCTGATCGCGCTCCGGGATGGAAAAGCTGTCATCTACGATTGGAAGACCTACCGCAAGCGCCCGCGCAACGAGTGGCTGGCGGCCCGAATGCAGACCCGCGTCTATCGGGCCCTGCTGGTCAATGCCGGCGCGCACCTGAACAACGGCCGGCCCTTCGAGCCGGAACAGATCGAAATGATCTACTGGTTCGCCGACTTCCCCGAGGAACCCGCCCGCTTCCCGTACACCGCCGCGCAGTTCAAACGGGACTGGGAGCTGCTGGCCAAACTGTCGGAGGAGGTCGCATCCGCCTCCACCTACCCGCTGACGGATGACCGGCAAAAGTGCGCTTTCTGCACGTACCGGTCCTACTGCGAACGCGGCGTCCGGGCCGGGGACATCGAGCAGGCCGAGGCGGAGATGGAAGCGGATGAATTGTTCGACGTGGACTTCGAGCAGATCGGCGAGATCGCGTTTTAGATGTCGTTGCGAGGAACGAAGTGACGAAGCAATCTCCTCGTGCCCGTGGGGTTGCTTCGTCGGGTCTTCGACCCTCCTCGCAACGACATTACTACTTTACATAAATCCCCAGATGATTTCCCACCGGCCTTTCCCGGCCGGGAATATAGATATCGATCGGTGAATTCAGGATCTTTGGCTGGCCATTCTTTCCTTCGACGACCAGCGTCGAAGAGCCGCCTCCATCCAGGCTCATCGCCATGTACGCGCCCTGGTCGATGAGCAATCCGGCCAGTTCAATATAGGTCGCGCCCTCGCTGTACAATGGCTGGCGTCCGTCGACCACAACGATATAGAGATAGCGCCCATTGCGGTTGATGCCGATGGCCGTCCGCGGCTGAAGCTGCTTGTCGTTCAAATCGGATGCCACCTGCCCCTGGATCACGATCAGACGATCCCCGGAAATGGCGTGGTGCACACGATTGGGCTTGTTATTGAATGACAAAGCTCCTCGTCGGGAGATGTAGAGTGTCGGTTCAATGCCAACCTCTTCGAAATCCCCCAGCCAATAGACCTTGCCGTTCGCGGCGGAAAAACCCACCGGCGCCACGGGGTCGCCCACGTGCGGATAATAGTCTGTGGGGCCGTGTGACCACCACGGCAGGAACTTGTCGCCGTTGACCGCGATCTGCACACCGAACTCTTCAAGGAATTGGGAGGTGGTGCGGGCCTTCAGCGGCGTCTCCCCCTCTGAATCCGGCGGGGTGACGAGAAAGCTGATTCCCTTTGCTTTTGTGTCAATGGTCAGAACATGGGCGATCATCGGGCGCGGCAAGAATCGGACGACGCGGCGATAGATCACTCCCTCATAGAGTTTTTGCTTCACCGGGACCGGCGCAGGCCGGCCGCGATCGTAAAGGATATATCCCCCGACGCACAAACTCATGAGAACAAGTATGCCTATAACACTTTTCTTCAGTTTTCCGCGTTTCATGAGGAAAATTCTAACGTAAATGTCCTTCTCCGAAATTAATAAAAAATAAGGGCGCTATCTGCCCTTATTTATCCTGCTTTTGACGCCGCCGTCCCACGGGGATGCTTCGCTAGGGACGGCGGCAGGAGCAGCGCAGGTTCTACACGACAAGTTCCTGTTCCGCTTTTCGCATGCTCTTGAACGATTCGATCGCCACTTCCAGCATGGACGCATCAGGTTCGCGCGTGGTCAGGCCCTGCAAAGCGAGATTCGGCTTGATCAGGAAGCGCACAATCGGCGAATCAAGATGATTGGCCGTCCAGCGGATGTATTCCACGGCGAGCCCTGCCAGCACAGGGATCAGCAGGACCCGGCTGGCAAGTCTCCAGGCCATGGACAGCGGTCCAAGCGCGGTAAAGACCAGGATCGAGATCAGGACCAGGGTCAGGAGGAAGGCCGTCCCGCAGCGCGGGTGCTGCAGAGAAAATTTCGCCACCGATTCCGGTGTCAGCTCCGCGCCGGCCTCGTAGGCATTGATGGTCTTGTGCTCCGCGCCGTGATAGCCAAACAGACGCCGGATATCCGGCATAAAACCGATTGCCCAGATATAAGCGACCATCAGGATCAAACGGATAATGCCTTCGAGCAGATTCGCCATCCAGGCATTCCAGCCAAGATATTTCTCGGCCAGGCCGCCCAGTGCGGCCGGCAGGAGGAAAAACAAACCGATACCAATTGCAAAGGACAGGCCAAGCGTAAGATACAGTTGTGGACCTTCGAGCTTTTCGTCTTCTCCCGTCTGAACGTTGGCAGAAAGCGTCAGGGCCCGCATACCCAGCCCGAGCGCGTCCCACAGCAGGATGACGCCGCGCAGGAAGGGAATCTTCGTAATGCGCGAACGGTAAACCGCCGCAAGATCTTCCCTATGGACAATAATTTCCCCATTAGGCGCGCGCATTGCAATCGCAAAGGCCTTCCGCCCCCGCATCATCACCCCTTCGATTACCGCCTGACCACCGTACGTAATGATTTTATCTTCCATATATGATTTACTCACCTTATAAAAATGTCCTGCAGGTGTTATTCATTCTTGAAACCTGCAGGACAACCTTGATCCTTACTTTGATCTTCTATCCCAGATTGTGAAAGAAATGAATGAACGAATCGATGCCCTTGTACCAGGTGGGCAAATGCAAATGTTCGTTCGGTGAATGGACGTTGTCACTCGGCAATCCCATACCTACCAAAACGGACTCGACACCGCAGATCTGCTGCAGCATCGCCACCGCGCCGATGGACCCGCCCTCGCGCCGGTAGTACGGACGCATGCCCCAGACTGCCTCCATGGCGTCGTGCATGGCTTTCACGCCGGGGTTGTTCAGGTCCGCGATGGCGAAGGGACTGCTCGTCAGATCCTTGACTTCCCATTTGACCGTCTTCGGAGCGTTCTCCGTCATGAAGCGCTCCATCTGCTTCTTGACCTCGGCCGGATCCTGGTCCGGGACGAGCCGGCACGAAATCTTGGCCATGGCCTTCGCAGGCAGGACGGTCTTCGAGCCGGGCCCGGTCCAGCCGGAGAGCAAGCCGTTTACCTCGAGCGTCGGGCGCGCGCCGGTTCGTTCGGCAGAGGTATAGCCATCTTCACCCCACAGGGCCGGGACGCCGGTCTCTTCGATGTAATGCGCATCGTCATTCGGGAGGCGGGCAAAATCGTCACGTTCCTGCTGGCTGAGATTGCGCACCCGCTCGTAAAAGCCAGGGAGCGTAATGCGCCCCTTTTCGTCATGCATTTTGGCGACCAACTCCGTCAGCACCTGGGCCGGATTGTGAACTGCGCCGCCATACAGACCGGAATGCAGATCCGCTTTCGGACCCCAGATGTTGATCTCAAAGTATGCCAGCCCGCGCAAGCCATAGGTGATGGTCGGCATGTCGATGCCCATCATGCCAGCATCCGGGTTGAGCGAAACGTCCGCTTTGAACTTCTCAGCATGCTGCTTGAGGAAAGCTTCGAGATGTTTCGAGCCGATCTCCTCTTCGCCTTCCAAGAGGAACTTCAAGTTGACCGGCATCCCGCCGTTCTTCATCAGCGCTTCGATCGCGCTGAAGGCCGCCAGCGCCTGACCCTTCATGTCGGACGAGCCGCGTCCAAACAGCAGGTCGCCGCGCACTTCCGGCTCGAAGGGGCCCGTCTCCCACAGCTCCTCCGGATCGGGAGGCTGGACGTCATAGTGTCCATAGATCAAAACGGTCGGCGCGCCCGGCTTTCTGATGTAATCGGCATACACGACGGGGTGTCCGCCCCGTTCGGGCATAACCTCGACCGTCGGCATGATTTCGATGTTTTCCATGCCAAGCTGTTTCAGGCGATTCGCCATCCATTCGGCTGCGCGCTGCACCTCGGGGTTGAATTGCGCGTCCGTGGAAATGGAAGGAATTTTCAGCACTTCAATCAACTCTTTCAAAAACTTTTCACGGTTCTTCTTTGCGTAATCGAGTGCCTTTTGAAGTTCGCTCATGATTCCTCTTTTGGAATGATGGAGATGAATTAGGGTACGGCCGTCGGGACTTCCGTCTGCTCGAGGGCCCGGCGCGTGAGCAGGTACCAGCTCGGGAACGTCGCCAGGCGGTCGCTCGGATCGTACAGCGCCGCAACCTGAACTCCCCGGACCTGCGAGTCCACTCCGTAGGAGTAGACCGGCACAAATAGCGGGATGGCCGGAAGCTCCCTGGCAAAGATTACCTGGAAGTTGCGATACAGGCGTGTGCGCAGGGTGTAGTCCGCGGTGACGCGCGCCTGTTCCAGATATTCGCTGGCAGTGCGGTCGTCCCACTGGGAGTAATTTTGGCCGCCGGTGGCTTCGGCCTGATGCCAGAAGGGATACGGATCCGGGTCCGGGGTGCGCGAAAGGTTGATATCAACGAGAGCAGCCTGATAGCTGCGCGGGGCCAGAAAATCCATGGCAAGCTTATCGTAGGGCACGGCCTGCAATTCGACCTGAACGCCGATCCCCGCCCATTGATCCCGGATGGTCTGGGCGATCTGAGTGTGCAAAGCATCGTCGGGGTGCAGCATGGTGAATACCAGCCGGACGCCTTCTTTGGAGCGTACCTCCCCACCCTCGGCGGGAATGATATAGCCCTCGCCCTTCAGGAGGCGGGCCGCGGCCTCGGGATCGTATTCAAAATGCTCGGTGCCATCGTAGTATGCCCATGAACCCGGCAGGATGGGTCCGTTGGCCAGCACGGCCTGTCCCTGCAGGAAGGCGTTGACAATATACGGTCGATTTACCCCAAGCATCAATGCCCGCCGGACGTTGACATTCTGCAAAAAAACAACCTCGGAATTTTGCAGGTTGAACAATACGAAACTTGTCTGCGGCAATCGGCTGGTATACACTGAAAGATTGGGCTCTTCCAGTGCCGCGTTCAGGACATCGCCAGTGATCTGGCTGACGGAAAGGACATCGCCCTGCTGATAGGCGTCGAAAGCCTCCGCCGAAGACGGATAATATCGGAAGACCACCTGTTCGATGTACGGAGGGTCCCCATAGTAAATATCAGAAACGGTCAGGACGACACCGGTGATCTGACCGTTATCCACGATCAGGTGATCGAACTTGTAGGGACCGGACCCGACCGGGTTGATATTGAAATCGGCGATCGACATTTGATCGGGCGGGACCGTCTCGAGGAGATGCTTCGGCAGGACGCCAAAGGTCAGATAGTCGATGAAGGGAACGTATGGTTCGGGCAGCGTGAACTTGAGGTTCTTCTCGTTCAAACGCGTGACCTCGATCTTGGCCCACAAATCCTTGATATCCTGCGGATAGAAGGAACCCGCGCTCTTCAGCATGTCGATCGTATAGATCACATCGTCACTCGTGACCGGCGTGCCATCATGCCAGACGGCATTTTCCTTCAGGGTGAAGTTATAGATCGTGCCATCGGGCGTAATGGCCCAGCCGGCGGCGAGATCCTTTTGAGGCAGGCCATGCTCATCGAATTTGATGAGTCCGCTGAAAATCAAACGGTTCACCGCCCGATCCGCGGAGTTGTTCCAATCCAGGAGGGGATTAAGACGTCCCAGCGAGCCGACCAGCCCCTCGGTATATACACCGCCCTGCTCCGGCTGGGGCAGGATCGGACCATTCGCAGAAGGGGATTGCTGGCTGAAGAGCAGAACAGCCACAATCGCCAGGGTCACAAGGACGACCAGTATCTGCCAGCGTAATTGTTTCATAGACAAAAAGAAAGGCTCGTTCCGATCCCCGCGGGTATACGCCGCGCAGATCGAACGGCCTTTCAGATAAGATCCACCGGGTTAGGCAATCAGAAGAAGCGTTATGACCAAAGCAAAGAAAATAACGCTCAGGACAATGGTGATTCGGAACAATGTGCGCTCGACGCCGCGGCGTGCAGTGAAAATACTGCCTGTGTCGGCGCCCGTCAGCCCGCCCAAACCCGCACCCTTGCTTTGTATGATGACGCTCAGGATGAGCAGGACCGAGATTATAATCAGCGCGATATTTAGATATGTAACCATTTACAACGTGCCTCCTTTTAAGCGGAGACATTATACCTGCTAGGGAGAAAAACCGTCAACTTGAGGGTTTTTGGCCCTGCGAAGGTTTTTTTTCAAAACCAACAAATCAGGCACATCCTTCGAAAGGCTCTGGCGGAAATTCCATTCCATAAATGAGGTCTTATGCACGAAATCGTTATTAATTTGCACATGCACACACGCTTCTCGGACGGCACCGGTACACACAAAGACATTGCCAACGCCGCCATCAGGACCGGTCTGGACGCCGTCATTGTGACGGATCACAACGTGCTGGTCCAGGGCGTGGAAGGCTACTATCGGGCCGGCCGCAGCCGCGTCCTGCTCCTCGTTGGACAGGAGATCCACGACCAGGACCGCGACCCGCAAAAGAACCATCTGCTGGCTTTCAACGCCAGCCGCGACCTTTCCACGCTGGCAGATGATCCGCAGCTCCTCATCAACAGCATCAACGCTGCCGGCGGACTCTCCTTCCTGGCCCACCCGGACGATCTGGATTCTCCAATCTTCAACGAGCCGAACATTTCCTGGGACGCCTGGGAGGTGCATGGCTATACCGGTCTCGAGCTCTGGAACGGACTCAGCGAACTGAAAACTCTTTTGCACACGAAGCTGCATGGCGTGTTTTATGCATTCTTTCCGCAGTTCATGGCCCATCATCCCATGCCCGAGACACTTCAACGCTGGGAGGAGCTGCTCGCCCGCGGCGGGCGCGTGGTCGCCATTGGCGGCTCGGATGCCCACGCTCTCGACATGCACATGGGGCCGCTCCATCGCACCATCTTTCCCTATGATTTCCACTTCCGCACCATTAACACACATGCCTTCATCTCCGAACCGCTGACCGGTGACATACTGACCGACAAGAAACTGGTCTATGATGCCCTGGCGGCCGGGCGCTGCTTCGTGGGGTATGACCTCCCGGCCTCCACGCGCGGTTTCGCCTTCAAGGCGAAGGGGCTCGAAGAGTCGGCCATCATGGGCGAGGAGATTTCGGCCCGGCGCGGCGTAACGTTGCAGGCGCATCTGCCAAAGCCTGCAGACATCCGTTTGATCAAGGACGGAAAGACCATCGGCATCTGGAAAAATTCCCAGGCCTGCGCCCACAGCACGGACGAACCGGGCGTTTACCGTGTGGAAGCCTGGAAAAGCTATCTCGGTCTCAAACGCGGCTGGATCTTCAGCAATCCGATTTATGTGAGATAAAATGGACTTCACCGCGAAGAGCGCGAAGGTTTTAGAGAGCTTCTTGGCGGACTTCGCGTGCTTCGCGGTGCAAAATCCTTATGCCCTCATTTCCCTACCAACGTGTTGTGATCATCGGCGTGACCAGCTCGGGCAAATCCACGCTGGCGGAAAGAATCGCTAAACGCTTTGACCTCGATTGCATCGAACTCGATGGGCTCTACTGGGAACCAAACTGGCAGGGCGCGCCGCTCGAGGTATTTCGGGCCCGCGTCGAAAAAGCCGCCCAGGCTGAAAAGTGGATCGCGGCCGGGAACTATCGCGTTGTGCGCGACCTGCTCTGGCCCCGGGCGGAGGCTGTCATCTGGCTGGATTATTCGCTGTGGCGCGTTTTCTGGCAGTTGACCCGTCGCAACTTCACCCGCTGGTGGTCGCAGGAACTGCTCTGGGGCACGAACCGCGAGCGTCTCTGGATCCACTTCAAGCTCTGGTCAAAAGAGTCGCTGTATAACTGGCTGTTTCAAACATACTGGCGGAGAAGGCGCGAAATCCCGGCCTTATTATCACAGCCAGAGCATCAACACTTGCAAGTGATCCGATTTAGGCATCCAGGAGAAACGGATCAATGGCTGGCAAAACTTTAAGAAATGGAGACACAATGAATAACGTCACTGCTGCAAAACGCACCCTGCCGGTTACGGCCTGGGCTGCCATGTTGATCATCTCCGATCTGCCGGACATCCTCATCACCTGGCTGGGAGGTTCCATCCCGGCCTGGATGTTCTGGGCCAAGGCCGGATTCCTGGTTCTCTTCCTCGGGCTGACCCTGTTCTGGAAGACGATCCGTCCGCTCTGGCAGTATGCCGTAGTCCTGCTCGTTCTCTTCCTGGCTCTCGGGCTGGTCGCACGTCTGCGCAGCACGGACTGGTTCCAAAACAATTTTAATTATGACGGCATCCCCTTCTTCACCGGGTTCGCGGCGATTATGGCCCTCGACATCCTCGTGGCCCTGGCCGTGCTTGCTGCCCTGTGGCCGATGAAGCGCGACCGAAAAGACTTCTTCCTGGTCAAGGGCCAGCTCGACGCGCCGATCGAGCCGGTCCGCTGGCTGGGGATCAAGGCCGGGGAATCTTGGAAAACCTTCGGCTGGATCTTCACCGGAGCGGCCGCGCTGGCTGTGGCCATTCCAACCATTGTCGCGATTGCCCCCTCGAGCGAGACCCTCCTGAGAGCCCTGCCGTTCCTGCCGGCCGCCCTGCTCTTCGCGGCGGTCAACGCCTTCACCGAGGAGGCGTACTACCGGGCCAGCATCCTGTCCACCCTGCACGAAACGATCGACAAATCCAACGCCCTGCTGATCGCTGTGGTTTTCTTCGGACTGGGACACTGGCTGTACGGCTCGCCTCCCGGCATCGTCGGCTTCCTGATGACCGGCTTCCTGGCCTGGTTGATGGGCAAGAGCATGCTGGAGACGAAAGGCTTCGTCTGGCCCTGGACTATCCACTTCCTTCCGGATGTGGTGGTCTTCTTCTCCTACGCTCTGCTCTACGTCCAGGCGTGACTCCAACAGACATACGAATTTGGACGAACAACATGACGCGCAAGAAATGGAAATCCACAGCCGGTATCCTCATTGGGCTGATCATGATCGCAGCCTTGATCCCGCGACTGACCCGTAGCGTGCCTCCCTTCCAGCCTCCCGATGAGCGGCAACTCAGCCCGTGGGGATCTCTGGATAGCGGGACCGCGCAAAGGCTGCAAGCGATCCTCGACGAAGACGTGAATCGGATTCGTGTTCCGGGCCTGCAGGCCTTCGTGCGCACACCAGAGGGGAAGACCTGGTCGGGGACAAGCGGCACAACCGACCTGGCACGCGATCACCTTTTGCGGCGGGATCATGTCTTGCGCGTCGGGAGCGTGACCAAGACTTTCACAGCGGTTCTGATCCTGAAACTTGTCGAAGAAGGCAGACTCAGCCTCGATGACCCCATAGAAAAATGGTTTCCAGGCTTTCCCAGTGCGGAAGCAATCACCGTGCGACATCTTCTCAATCAGAGCAGCGGCATCCCGGAGATCATCCCTAAAGTGATGTTGAAATCCATCATCCCCTCGACCTCGTGGGAGCCGGAAGAGTTGGTGGACATTGTTGATGAGGAAAAGCCAAACTTCGCGCCTGGGAGCAGGTTTGAATACTCGAATACGAATTACATTCTTCTCGGACGGATTGCTGAAGAGGCATCAGGCAAACCGGCAGTTCAGCTGCTGCACGAGCAAATCATCGATCCATTGGATCTCGAGCATACATATTTCATCCCTTATGAGAAAGCCCCGGTTGAATTGGTACCTGGCTTTGATCGGGATATATCTTCGTTCCCGGGAATGCTGAATATCAGCCCGGATAATTCAAGCTGGGCAACGGCTGCGTTCACATCTGGAGCTCTAGCTTCAACAGCCGACGATCTGGGAGTTTTCTATGAGAGTCTCTTTGCCGGAAGCTTACTCCCACCGTCGAAAATGACGGAAATGACCACATTTATTCCTGCGTCCAACCCGGGCTTCTCAGAACAAACCGGTTACGGACTTGGACTTATGCAGCTCGAAGTCGATGGACAGGAACTTATCGGGCATGTAGGTCAATTCATGGGCTCGACAGCCATTGCCATGTATGCACCGGATAAGCATTACCTCATTGTCGTAACCAGCAACCTGTCGAATGCCAGCCTGGTCGAGGTCCTGGCAGATCTGCAAGAGAGTATTGAATGGGGAAGATGATCAGGAACTAAAGAATTTTTCCATCCTGCCATGCTCATTCTCAATCGCGCCTCCAATCCGGGCGTAACCAGTTTAGTTAAGATTGCCCCGGCCATCTGACAGGCGCCTTTTCCTGCTAAAGGGGGTTGACAGAGATGCTATACTTGGATAAGGGCAACAACTTCTGAGATTGCATAAATTTCGGTAGCCAACTCATGGGAAGGCCAGAGTACGGATTTATTGGCACTGTCGCGCCT
>JBAVVF010000804.1:0-2804 GCA_049697155.1 Anaerolineales bacterium | reverse complement strand
GTAATGATCTTCGGGGATCGTCGCAGCAATCGCACCGTTCCCGGCGGCCAGGACAGCGTACGTTACGGCAATGTAGATCGCCAGGGCCAGGTAGACGGCCGGCCTGAAGATAAAACTGCTTTTGCTCATTCGAACCAGAACCTTTCAACTCGTCAGATCAGTGCGCCCCACGGGATTGGAATACTGCAAGCACCGTTCGGAACAGGATATTGATGTCCAGCCACAGCGAAGCGCGTTCAATGTAGGCAATGTCGAGGCGCAGGCGGTCGTCGAATTCCAGCTGGGCCCGCCCGATGATCTGCCAGAGACCCGTCAGGCCCGGCATGACATCCAGCCGGGAGGTGTGCCAGAGCTTATAGGTTTCGGCCCCAAACGACGTCGGGCGCGGACCCACCAGGCTCATCTCACCTTTGAGCACATTAAACAGCTGAGGGATTTCATCCAGACTGGTCTTTCGCAGGAACTTCCCGATCCGCGTGATACGCGGATCGTTTGTAATCTTGAAGTCAGGCCACTGCAACTCGTTCAGATGGGCATACTGCGACTTCAACGCCTCGGCGTTGGGCACCATCGTCCCGAATTTATACATATGGAAACGGCGCCCACCCTTCCCGGTGCGGAGCTGTTTGAATACCACCGGCGCGCCCGGGGAAGTAACCCAGATAAGCAAAGCAATGATTGCATTTAAAGACATCCAGAAAGGAAAGGTGATCCCAACCAGAAACAAATCCATGATCCGCTTGGCCAGCAGATAGGCCCGGCCGGTCAGAATCCGTTTATGGGGATCAAAGCGCTTGACCCACTCCTCCCGATAGATTGTGCTCGCCTGTAGTACGCTCATGGCTCAAACCTTTACTGCAACTGATGAGACTCAATCACCACAACCGGTTCGGTCGAGTCCGACGCAGGTTGAACGAGACGCTCATGCGCTTTCTGAAGAAGATCATCAAACGTCAGGGCTTCTTCCGGAAAAGCAGCAATTCCCCAGAGGACCTGCTGGCCGGTCCTTTCCTTCACAGCCGTAGAAATTCTCTTCCCCAGCAGGCTGGCGCTCGCCATGTCGGTTTCCGGGCAGAGGACCACAAATCTTCCCTTGTGGTCTCGTAAGACCACATCGGTTTGACGAATACGATCGTCGATGATCTGACCGATGCGGGCAGATGTAAAGCGGCTGAGCAGGTCGGACTGGACACTTGTCAACATTTCCCTCGTCGTCTTTGCGTCTTCCGACTCGGGCTGGACAATCACCACGCTCAGGGGACGATGGTAGCGGCGGCTGCGCGTCAGCTCGATCTTGATCCGCTGGCTTTCCATCTCGATGTCACGGGCCCGGTTCGGAAACGCGCCCAGCGCCAGGGCATCCATCAAAGATTCAGCGTGGCTGATCTGCGAGGCCAGCTGGTGGGCAAACCAGACGCCCACCTCCAGCAGGATGAACTCCAGCACGATCACTGACAGTTGATCCTTGTTTGCCGAGTAGTTTCTGTTAACAACCTGGACCAAAACAAGGTAAATAGCCGCCCAGACGGATAACGGCACATACACTGAAACGCGGGAAATGGATGGAAAGAACAGCGTCAGCGGCAGGGCAATCAGCACCGCGACATAAAAATAATTGGCGAAATTGATAATAGGCTGGTCTGCATAATCTGCCTGCCCCACCACGAAAATCAACATCAGATAAATAGCCGCGCCGAAAAAAGAACGCTTTAAATTTGTCATACATCCCTATCCGATTATCTTTATTGCAATGCAGGCTGTGAAAAAAGTTGTTATACTAGTCCCAAAACATCAAAAATCAGCCTTCTCGTGCAACAAATCACCTTTATTGGTAACTCAATTCAATTATTACTAGACGCAAAACGCTGGAGAATGTTACAGAAATTGACCATTTTTGGCACGATTCGTTCCTTACACTATTGGATTTCAGGAAAGCTGAAGGCATCGAAGCATGAACGATCTTTACACTACCGCACCCACGCAAATTGTCATGTATACAACTGAATACTGCCCGGACTGCATACGGGCAAAGAAATTCTTCGAAGCAAACCATATTCCGTACCTGCCAGTAGGGCTGGAAGGGAACGCGGAGGCCACGGAATTCGTCAAGAAAGTCAATCAGGGCTGCCGAAGCGTTCCAACCATCGTCTTTCCCGACGGTTCGATCCTGGTCGAGCCGAATTGGAGACAACTCAAAGCCAAATTTGCATACGCATGAGCCAGACTGCCGACCTCGTCATCTGTGGAGCCGGGATTACCGGCATTGCGGCCGCGCATTTCCTTAGCCAGGCCGGCGTTCGTGACATCCTGCTCATCGACGAGCGCCCACCCCTCTCCCTGACCAGCGACCGCTCCACCGAATGCTATCGCAACTGGTGGCCCGATCCCGAAATGCTGGCGCTCATGAATCGCTCGATCGATTTAATGGAGTCGCTCGCAGACCAAAGCGGGAACATCTTCCGCATGAACCGGCGCGGCTACCTGTACGTCACCGCTGAGGAAAACAAAATCGAGGCTCTGGAGAACGATGCGGGCGCGACTGGGAGTCTGGGCGCGGGTCCGCTGCGCGTTCACTCCTCTGAAGCTTCTTCCTACCAACCTTCCTCCCCGGAAGGGTTCCACGACTCGCCCGACGGCGCCGACCTGCTCATCGGCAATGAACTTATCCGTAAATACTTTCCATACCTGACGGGACGCGCGGCCGCCGCGCTGCACGTCCGGCGGGCCGGCTGGCTGAGCGCCCAGCAGCTGGGCATGTACCTGCTCGAGACGGCGCGCAGCCGCGGGGTGCGGTTTGAATCGGC
>JBAVVF010000803.1:0-3791 GCA_049697155.1 Anaerolineales bacterium | reverse complement strand
CGATGTGGGCGATGTCGCGCCCGCGGTTATCCTTGATCACGGCGTCGGTCCGGGTCCCGGTCTCGAAATACGTAAATAATCCCAGCAGCTCGGCGCAGGAGCGTACGGTCATGCCGACGTGAGTCGTCCACTCGGCGCGGCTGCCCAGGATCTTGTAGCTTTCGGAGAGCGGGAAATCCCGGTACCAGAAGACGTTGAAAAGCGAAACAAAATCAAGGATGGTGCTGTCTCGTTTGGGCATCGTTGAGTTCCTCGAGCGGCTGCGGCGTGATTTATTCGATCAGCAGATGGAATTCCAAACCCGCTCACGCCGCCGTCTCGCAGATCCCGCGTACTCGCGGGACCGGCGGCGATCACCGAATACACCTGCGCCGGGGACGGCGCAGGGAGCCCTTTTGCATCAAGAACGAGCTAATTTCCAATAAAGTCTATTATAAGCCTGCCGGACTCAGAACGCGAACGCCTGGGCCGGGTTCGTGTGCGTGATGAGACGGATCTGTGCCTCCGTCACGCCGCGCTTCAGCAGCTCAGGGATGAAGTCGCGCACGAGTGCCGTATAGCCGCGATAGCCTTCATCGGGCAGGCCGTCCGGGCGGGCGGGGTTGTACCAGCCTGCGTCGTGCGAGAGCAAAAGCCGGTCGGCAAAGCCCGCTTCGAGCAGCGCGAGCGCGGTCCGGAAGAGATATTCCTGTTCCTGGAACGGCGCGCCGACCGTATCCAGCTCCACGTACGCGCCGTGGCGGCAGGCCTTCTCCAGGACCGAGCGGTCCGGCTCCGTCTGGGCATGGACCCAGATGAAGTGACGCAGATCGAGACCGGCCGCATCGAGAACATTCATCTCCTGCCGGGCAACCCGTCCGCCGATCGTATGGCTGGCAATGACCGCCCCCGTGCGCTGGCTGGCCTTGGCCGCAGCTTTAAGGTTGCGGACCTCGAGCGGAGTGGGCCCGTCGTCGCTCATCGCCAGCTTGATGAAGCCCGCCCGGACCGCTGTCCCTGCGATGCCTTCGGTCAGCTCCTTCGTCCAGAGGTCGGCCAGCTCGTCTTCGCTGGACTCGCGCAGCGCCGCCGGGATATAGGCGTCCCGGTAGACGCCGGTCGGCGCAAGGATGTGGATGGGGGTCGCCTCCGCCAGGCGCTGCAGGACCGCCAGGTTGCGTCCCACGCCGACGGTCGAACATTCGACCAGGGCAGTGACCCCTGCCGCGGCGGCCTCCGCAAGATGCAGTCCCACAACCTTTATCACTTCCGCCGGATCGCCCTGGGCATAATCGGGCACGTGCGGCCCGCGCAGGTCGGTGAAGAGATGCTCGTGCGGGAGAACCAGCCCGAGCGACTCCGCTTCAATGGAACCTTTTACAGTTTGAATGGTTTTCGTCATGACGCGTTACTCCCTGGAAAATTATTCTTCATCCGGCTTATTACGTCTGGGCGACCCATTGGATACGGGCGACCCAGTGGGTCGCCCGTACGGATGGTTCACGCCTTGCTGCCATAGGATTCTATCTCGAGAGACATCACGTCCAGTGCAATACCGCGTTCCGTGCGGCTTTGAACCGTCGTGAAGCCTCGTTTCAGGAACAAGCCCTGGGCATGCGTCGTTTCCAGAAGGATCTTCCGGCAGCCTTCCCGGTGGGCAATCTCGATCATCTTATCCAGGACACGCAAACCATAGCCCCGCCCCCGATACTTCGTTTTGACTGCCATGCCTGTGATGCAGAGTATCCTGCCGTCGGGCTGGTGGGTTGCCATGGGATTCTCGTCCAGGCCGGGCTCGCGCTCCGCCAGCCATTTCTCCGAACAGCCGTAGGCTGCGATCTCATTATCTGCGATCAGAATGACAAAGCCATCCGGGAACGCCGTCAGACGCAGCTGAAAAGTTTCCGGCTTCTCGGCCGTCCCGTAGGGAGAGAAAGCCTCCGCATCGATTTCCACAACCGCGGGAATATCCTGATCTCTGGCATTTCTAATAAGTATTTTGGTGTCATCGGACATGGACGGGCTCCTCTCGCTGGTCTTTGATTGCCACAAGTGCATCTACAATAACATACATATCGCTTTTTTGTGTACGGGCGACCCATTGGGTCGCCCCTACGGATGGCGACGAATTCGTCGCCATCCCATCATGAATTACAATAATTCCATGCCCATGATTTGGCATAATCACATGTGCGCCCAGGTCCACCTGCGGGAAATGTTCAGGGATGGCTCGCCAGTGTTCGTCGGCGATTTCACCCATGGCGGACAGCTGCATTTGACCAGCCACGATCTCGCCCCAGGGTGTAATCGTATCCCTTCAACCGGATGGAATGACGATGGTGCTTCTGCGGGTCAAATTTCATCGTTCCTCGTTTGGGCAGGCGAGCCCGCGCCGGCGCAGGTTGCTTCGCGAAGACCTTGCGCCCGCTTGAGCAATCTCACCCGGGCTCCGCTGCCGGCAAACGGAAGTCGTTTTTTGAGTTGATCGTTATCAATCCAATGCGTCCGCCAGCACCTTTTCGTTGAGCCCGGGTCTTCCCAGGTCCGGCATACCTACCAGGTCGGGATACTTCTTGTCGCGCTCCATCAGCCCGTGGATGTGCTGGTAGAGGTGCCGGTAGAGGACGGGATCATGGCTCGTTGAGGTCTTGAAGAGCGGCAGGTTTACACCGGATTTATCGGTTGTATACAAACCCCAGTAAATAATATCTTCATTAAGCCGGTAGATCGTCAGGTACGGACAGAAATCCAGCAATTTTATTTGCAGCCTGCCGGTCATGTGCTTATCGAGCTGGTTGGCATCTGAAGCCCGATCGTACGCTTCGCACAGCCGCTTGTAGAAATCCACGCAAAGCTGCACGGCGTCTTTTTGGCGCCGGACCAGCTCGGCGGTCTCGATGCCGTCCTCGATGGCGCGCTGCGCCAGAAAGCGCGAGTGCGGATGCACCATGAACAATCGCAGCTGCAGGTTGTGGTTGAGCAGACGCTCGATGATCCGGCCTTGCCCCGGATTGCCGGTGAACTCTTTCAGGACATGGGTGAGACTGACCCCGATGAGATCCACCTTGGCAGCCTGGTATTTCAGCTCATGGATCTCGGAAGGAGGCCGGTTGCGCTTTTCGGCGACCACTTCGATCCGCTGGGGAGGCGGGTCGAAATCCACGACACGGTCGAGGATATTGACCGCTCCGGCTGCCAGGATCCCGATCCCAAGGGCATCGAGCAGCGGGCTGAGCAGCGCTGCCCTCAGGAGGATCCCGAACAGCACGAAGATGATGCCCACCAGAACCAGGCTGACGTTTACTGCAATGAAATATCTCAGATTGTGCTTGGCCTTGTTGATCACGGTCTTTACTCCTGTGTGTTCGATTGAGTCAGCCCTGCCTCGCAGGGCTGGGACGAGCGCTTTCTACACTGGCAATCTATTGGCAGATGGGATGCCTTTCCCTGATCTACAGCTCTACTATTCAATGAATGCCCCTCCCTGCGGTCGCACCTTCGGCGGACGGCAGCACATGGACCCTGATCATTAGAATTTATTCCTTCACCACAATTTGGAACTCTTTTTCCAAAGTCTGCCCGCTGACCATGGTTCCCTTACACGATACAAAGACTGTGAAAGTGAAAGTCCCTGTTTCCTCTGGCGTACCGCTGATTGTTGCGCCATCTTCCCCGTCCACAAAAATAAGTTCAAGCCCTGCGGGGAGCGTGCCGCTTGAAATGAACACACTATTCAAAGGCGTGACGTTATCACGGACGTGGATCTCAACCTCGTACTCCACGCCTGTTTGTGCGCTTGGCAGGGAATCGGG
>JBAVVF010000802.1:0-4345 GCA_049697155.1 Anaerolineales bacterium | reverse complement strand
CTATGCCCTTGCGGCGAACAATTCGGCATTTGGCACAGCGCTTCCGTATCGACGGAGAAACTTTCATGACAATACTCCTTGCAAACTTACATTATCTATGTAGCCAAGTTTTTGATTATACACGTTCGTCTTTCATTCGTCCAGGTTACACGCAGTTCGCGTCCGGATCACGGGACAGTCAGGATTAGAGGTTTTCCTTCGGTGACAGCCACAGAATGCTCAAAATGGGCTGTCAATGATCCATCCGCAGAGACGACCGTCCACTGGTCGGGCAGGACGCGTGTTTCTGCCGTACCGACAAGTACCATGGGCTCGATGGCAATCGTCATGCCTGCCTTGAGCGGCAGCCCGGTACCGGGCCTGCCATAGTTCGGCACCTGCGGTCCTTCATGCATTTCTCTTCCAACGCCATGACCGGTATACTCGCGTGTCACGTAAAAGCCACGGCTTTCGACATAATTTTGTACCGCCGCCGAGACGTCACCGGTCCGGTTGCCTACACACATCTTTTCGATGCCGACATTCAGCGCTCCCGCGGTGACGTCGAGAAGCTCCTGCGCTTCCGGCGAGATCTCACCGACTCCGCCTGTGAACGCCGAATCGGCAACCCAGCCATCCAACACCGTTCCGCAGTCAACCGAGACGATATCCCCGGCTTTGAGCTTCCGTTTCCTGCTCGGAATGCCGTGCACCAGTTCACGATTGATGCTGACCGTAATCGAGGTGGGAAATGGCGGGTGGCCATAACCCTTGAACGGCGATACACATCCGTGTTTCCTCAGCACTTCCTCAGCAGCCGCGTTGAGGTCGGCAGTGGAAACACCCGGTTGTAAAAGTTCTTTTGCAGCCGCCAGTACTGCCGCATTAATCCGGCCGGCTTCACGCATGATCTGCAGTTCGGCCTGAGTCTTGATATGGATCTGGCGCGCCCAACTCATGATAATTGCTTTTTCAACGCAGCCAGCAGATCTTCCGTAACCTGATCGATGGCCTGCATACCATTAATTTCAACCAATGTGCCGTGCTCCCGATAGTAGGAGATCAGCGGTGCCGTTTGCTCAAAATAGACCTTGATCCTGTTCTTGACCGTTTCAGGCTTATCGTCATCACGCTGATAAAGCTCCGCTCCATCGAAATCGCACTTTCCAGCAGTCTGTGGCGGATTGGTTTTCTCATTAAAAACGTGAGCACCATTTACGCGGCAGGTCCAGCGACCACTCAAACGCTCGATCAGGACATCCTCCCCGGCCGTGATAAAGGGGACGCTGTCCACCTGTCCGTGGAAGTGCTTGAGCAGGGACTCCAGCGCTTCCGCCTGGGCCGGGGTACGGGGAAAACCGTCCAGGACGGCGCCCGCCTGGCAGTCCGGGCGGCTGAGACGGTCCTTGATCATGGCAATCGTCACATCATCCGGCACCAGCTCGCCCCGGGTCATGTAGGTTTGAGCAAGTTTTCCAAGCTCGGTCTGGTTCTTAAGGTTCTCACGGAACAGGTCACCCGAAGAAATGTGGGCCAGTCCTGTTTTTTCGGACAGAATCTTTGCCTGTGTTCCCTTACCCACACCCGGAGGTCCTAGCATGACAATGTAGCTTGTCATAAAACTCCTAGCTGATGAGAAGCTTTTCCTGATAGCCGTGCAGCTTGAGCTCGGCTTCAATATTCATGAAGGTATCCCGAACGACACCGACAACGATCAGCAGGCCCGAAGAAGACAGGAGGAAGATTCCGGTGCTGCTGGAAGCCGCAGGTAAAGCTAGATTCAGCAGGAACGGCATGATCGCAACTGTACCCAGCAGCAAGGCACCCGGCAGAGTGATCCGGCTTTGAATCCGGCTCAGGTATTTTTGTGTGGCAGGGCCACTGTGCACACCCGGAATTTGAGCACCTGACCTCTTCAAATTCTCACCGTACTGCTGCTGCTCAAAGATAACGGTCGTATAAAAGTAAGTAAAGCTCACAACCATGACGAAATACAGAACCCAGTATCCCCAGGAATTGGCGCTCGTGGGATCAAAGAAGGTCTGAATATTGGTCGCGATGCTGCTCACCCAGGCAGTTTCACTGTTCCGGAAGTAACTGGCGATGATCGCCGGAAACTGCAGGATGGCGCTGGCGAAGATCAGCGGGATCATGCCAGAGAGGTTGACCAGCAAAGGCAGGGTCGGCTGGGGCATTCTGACATTCTTGCCGCGCTGCATCGCGTAAAAGACCTGGCTCTTATGCGGATACATGATCGGCACGTTGCGGCGTCCCTGCTGGACATAGACAATCGCCAGCACCGTCACCACCATGATGCCGATCATGGCTGCCAGCAGAACCCAGCGATTCTGCTCGTCGAGCCAGAGTGTGCCAATGTTTTGCGGGATCTGCGATACGATGCCTGCAAAGATGACCAGGGACAAACCCTGCCCGCGAATGCCATATTCCGAGATCAATTCGCCAATCCAGATGGCAAACATCGTTCCGGCGGTCATCACCAGCAGGATCATGAGCGAGGGAAGCCAGAACTCGCCCGTGAAGGAAAACTGGATGATCGGACGTCCAATCATTTGCTGGGCCAGTGAGTTGAAGATATTGATCTGACCAATTGCCGAAAGCATGGCCATCGGAACGGACAGATAATAGGTCCATTTCTCCATCCAGCGGCGGCCCTCACGCTGGTCCTCCTGCATGCGGCGCTGCAAGGCCGGGATGATCGGGACCAGCAGCTGCAGAATGATCTGCGCAGTAATGTACGGATAGACGCCCATCGACAGAAGGGAGAAATTCTGGATGGTGCCACCCGAGAGCAGATTCAAAAAGCCTAAAAAGCCCGAACCGCCCTGCTGTTGGAAGAAAATCGCCAGAGCTTCGCGATCGGCCCCCGGCACGGGTACATTGGCTGCGATGCGGAAGAGAATCAACAAGCCCAGTGTAATGAGCAGTTTCTTCCGAATATCTTGCGAACGCCATAAAAAGCGCCATGCTGATTGTTTCTTTTCAGGCATATCTGGACATTCCTCTTGAGCCGATTAAACTATCAACTCAACACTGCCGCCAGCTTCCTCGATTTTCGCCTTGGCACCAGCGCTAACGCGATGTACGCGTACTTTGAGAGCAACTTTCATTTCTCCGCGTCCCAGGATCACAACGGGATTGCGCGGGTCACGCAGCAAACGGGCGTTCTCCAGCGATTCGGGATTGACTTCCGCGTTTGCCTTGAATGATTCGGTCAATTGATCCAGATTGACTTCGTTGTAGTCGACCTGATTGCGCGGGGTGAAGCCCTGACCGCGCATAAATGGCAGACGGCGATAGAATGGCAGGTTGCCGCCCTGGCGATACATATGTCCGCCTTGACCAGAACGCGCACCTTCACCTTTGGTACCCCGGCCGGCGGTCTTGCCCTGGCCAGCGGAGATGCCGCGTCCAACGCGCTTGCGATTCTTTTTGGAGCCCGGATTGGGCACAAGATCGTGTAATTTCATCTTTCTGTCCTACTCTTCGACCTGAAGCAGGTGAATGACCTTGCGGATCATGCCGCGCAAGGCCGGGTTGTCCTTGTGTTCAACGGTCTGATGCATGCGATGTAAACCCAGTGCGAGCACCGATTGCTTCTGGTCCTTGGTAAAACCGATTGGACTGCGAACCAGGGTCACGCGGACGGTCTTGTCGCCGGTTTGCTTCTTAGACATGTTGCTTCCTCCGTTCCCAGAACGGCAACAAATCATTGACGTTCTTCCCGCGGCGGGCGGCTTCGCCCTGCGCCGACTTCAACTGCTCGAGAGCATCGAAGGTGGCCTGCACGACGTTCAAAACATTGGCACTGCCCTGGGATTTGGTCAGGATGTCACGCACGCCGGCCACTTCGAGCACGGCGCGCACACCGCCTGCCGCGATCACGCCCGTACCGGGGGAAGCCGGCTTGAGCATGACGCGGGCACCTGCAACCTTGCCCAGGACCTCATGCGGGATGGTCGTACCGGACAGATTGACGACGCGCATATTCTTGCGGGCCCGCTCTGAAGCCTTGCGCATGGCATCCGGCACGGCATTGGCCTTGCCAACACCCATCGAGATGGTGCCCTTCTTGTCGCCGACCACTACCGTCACACGGAATTGAAAGCGGCGGCCGCCTTTGACAACCTTGGCGACACGCGCGATCTCGATCACGCGCTCTTCGAACTGGTCCTGCGCTTCGAAGTTCTGTTGTTCAGTATTTTCGTATGCTGCCATTTCTTTCTCCACTCGAGCCTAGAATTGCAGGCCGCCTTCACGGGCACCATCGGCCAGCGCCTTGATGCGTCCGATATAACGATAGCCACCACGGTCAAAAACGACCGCCTGAATGCCCTTGCTCTTGGCG
>JBAVVF010000801.1:0-10519 GCA_049697155.1 Anaerolineales bacterium | reverse complement strand
AAATCAGCGTTTGTCTGCGTCCAGATTATCTTCTTTTTTCTTCCAGCGACTTTACCAATAACTCCCTCGCCACAGTCGGGTCGGCCTTGCCTTTCGTGGCACGCGCAACCTGTCCCATGAACCACTGCAGGAGCGTCTCTTTGCCTGCGAGGTATTGATCGACTTCCTTTGGGTTATCGTTCAAAACTTTCGCGACAGTTTCCTGAATGAATCCTTCATCCGAAACCTGGGCCAGGTTTCTGGCCTTGACGATCTCCTCCGGCTTGCCGCCGTTCCTGAACATTTCGCCGAGGACAACCTTCCCCGAGTTTCCGCTCAGCGATTTGTCAGTAACCATGTCGATTAATCTGGCAAAGTCTTCAGCCGGAATGGGGATCTTCGTGACATCGAGGCTGAGGTCGTTCAGGTAGCGCATGAACTCGCCGGCAATCCACGAGCTGACAGCCTTTGCGGGACTCTTCGACTTCGAAGCCACGCCTTCGAAGTAATCCGCCAGTGCCTTCTCCGAAGTGAGCAAACGCGCTTCCTGCGGCTTCAATTCATACTGTTCGATGAAGCGACGCGCCTTTGCTTCGGGTAGTTCGGGCAGGGCCTCCCGAATCGTGTCGATCCAGCTTTGCTCGAGCACGAGAGGGGGCAGGTCGGGCTCAGGGAAGTAGCGGTAGTCGTGGGCGCTTTCTTTGCCGCGCTGGGAATAGGTTTTTCCAGTCGCATCGTTGAAGCCCAGCGTTTCCTGTTCAACCGTCCCGCCGCGCTCATAGATTTCACTCTGGCGTTTGATCTCGTATTCGGTCCCGAGCGTCAGGGCGCGGAAGGAGTTCAGGTTCTTGATCTCGGTGCGGGTGTTGAGCTGGTCACTGCCGGCTGCGCGCACCGAGACGTTCGCCTCGAAGCGGATCACGCCCTTTTCCATATCCCCGGAGTTGACCTCCAGATATCTCAGGATGGCATGCAGCCTCGTCGCATAGGCTTTGACCTCTTCAGGCGAGCGCATGTCGGGCTCGGTGACAATTTCCAGTAATGGAACCCCGCTGCGGTTGTAGTCGATGAACGAGTACCCGTCCGCGTGGGAGAGCTTGCCCGTGTCCTCTTCCAGATGGACGCGGCGGATCCGCACCTCGTTTGGGCCGGCTTCCGTTTCGATTTGGATTTTCCCATCTGTGGCCAGCGGCTGGTCGTACTGCGAAATCTGGTAGCCTTTTGGAAGATCGGGATAAAAATAATTCTTGCGCGCGAAGATGCTCTCGGTATGAATCTCACAGCCGAGCGCCAGTCCCACCCGGACCGCCAGCTCGACAGCCTTGCGGTTGAGCACCGGCAGCGTCCCGGGCTGACCCGTGCAAACAGGGCAGATGGTTCGGTTTGGCTTGGCAGTGATCGAATCGACGACTTCACACCCGCAAAACATCTTTGATTTTGTGAGCAGCTCGGCGTGGACTTCGAGTCCGATGACAGGTTCGTATTTCATAGTTAATCGTTCCAGCAGGGCGGACGTTTGGTGTGCCAGTCCGTCTGATTTTGGTACACATAACCTATGCGCAATAGCGTTTCTTCCGAGAGATGCGGGCCCATGATCTGCATGCCGATGGGCAGTCCGTTCGAGAACCCGCACGGGACCGACAGGGCAGGGATGCCCGCCAGGTTTACAGCGACCACGAACACGTCCGAGAGATACATGTCGAGCGGGTTGGTGATCTTCTCGCCGATGCGGAACGCGGTGGTCGGCGCGACGGGCGTGATCAACGCGTCGCAGGTTTCGAACGCCTTCTCGAAATCCTGCCGGATCAATGTGCGGACCTTCTGGGCCTTCAGATAGTAGGCATCGTAGTACCCGGCGGACAAGGCAAACGTTCCGAGCATGATGCGGCGCTTGGTCTCTGCACCAAAGCCAGCTTCGCGTGTCTTCAGGTAGACATCCAGCAGGCCTTCACCGTCCCGCTCCGACAACCCGAAGCGGATACCATCATATTTTGCAAGGTTGGAGCTGGCTTCGGCAAACAAAATCAAATAATAGACAGGAATTGCATATTGCGTGTGAGGCAGCGAGACTTCCACGGCGTGTGCGCCAAGACTTTCAAGCTGCCTGATTGCCGCGCGCAGGGATGCATCCATCTCCGGGTCGAGCCCTGCGACGAAGTATTCCTTTGGAATGCCGATGCGCAGTCCGCTCAGGTTTTCGGTTTTCTTTAAAATCTCAGAATAAGGCTGGACCGCTTCCATTCGTGACGTGCTGTCTTGGGGATCATGCCCTGCAATCGCTTCCAGCACCAGGGCAACATCGTAGGCGCTGCGCGCCATCGGACCGATAGTGTCGAAAGATGAAACCAACGGAAGGAGTCCATAGCGCGAGACGCGTCCATAGGTGGTCTTGAGTCCGGTCACGCCGCAGAATGAGGCGGGCATGCGGACCGAGCCGCCCGTGTCTTCACCGAGCGTGAAGGGCGCGAGTCCGGCCGCGACCGCCGCGGCGGACCCTCCGCTCGAGCCGCCGGGGACATGCTCAAAATTCCACGGGTTGCGCGTAGTGAAGAAGCCCGAGTTTTCGGTGGATGAACCCATGCCGAACTCGTCCATGTTGTTCTTGCCGAGCAGAACCGCACCGCTTGACTTCAATTTACGGATGGCAGTGCAATCATAGAAGGGCTTATAGTTTTCAAGGATCTTCGATGAGCAGGTCGTGCGCAGGCCGCGCGTCGAAAGGGAATCCTTTGCCGCATAGGGAATGCCGGTAAGCGGGGTCAGGCCTTCGCCGGTCTTGAGTCGCCGATCGGCATCCCGCGCCTGCTCCAGTGCGAGTTCTTCCGACACGGTGACATAGGACTTGATCTGTGGGTCAAGCTTCTGAATGCGTTCCAGGTAGGCTCGCGTGAGTTCCTCGGATGATATTTTCCGGCCCGCGAGCAGCTCATGTGTTTCCTGAACACCTAATTCATACGTTTCCATGCTGACCTACTGCTCGATGAGGACGCGCGGGATGACCACGTAGTCATCCTTCGCCTGCGGCGCGTTGGCAAGAAATTCCCGGGTCGGCACCGACTCTTCGACCTTGTCCTCACGCGTCACGCTTTTGTTCGCGGAGGATAAATAGGCCGGCGGGACATTTTCTGTATCAAGTTCGTTGAGGATGCTGAAGTCTTTCAGGATATCCTGAAACTGCGGGACGAATGTCTTCGTCTCCTCGTCCGTCAAATCCAGGCGGGCCAGGGAGGCGATCTACCTGACCAGCTTTTCGTCAACCTTGACTTCTTCTTTTGCGCTCATAGGTTTCTCCGTTGGTCGAGTAGCCCGCCGAAGGTCCCGGTGTTCTTCCGGGAAAGGGCATATCGAGACCACCAGATTATCTTTATGCAATCTTGATATGCAATTCCTTCAGCTGTTTCTGCGGCACCTCAGACGGCGCATCGGCCATCACGTCGCGCCCGGTCTGGTTCTTGGGGAATGCGATGACTTCGCGGATGTTCGGCTCGTCCGCCAGCAGCATGATCAGGCGGTCGATGCCGGGAGCCAGTCCGCCGTGGGGCGGCGCGCCATAGTCGAAGGCTTCCAGCATGTGACCGAATTTCTGCTCGATCTCATCGCCGCTCAAGCCCAGCAGCTGGAAAACCTTCAGCTGGATGTCGCTGCGATGAATGCGGATCGAACCGGATGCCATCTCGTACCCGTTGCAAACCATGTCGTACGCGTCCGAGCGGATCTCGGCCGGGTTCGTTTCGAACTTCGACAGGTCGTCGAGCTGCGGCATCGTGAACGGGTGGTGCTCCGCGTCCCACTTCTGTTCCTCTTCGTTCCAGGCGAACATCGGGAAATCCACCACCCAGATGAATGCCATCATATCCGGGTCGGCGAGTTCCAGCTTGTCGCGGAAGATCAGGCGCAGTCCACCAAGCACCTTGTTGACGATCGCACGTTCATCTGCCGCGAACAGGATGAGATCTCCTTCCTTCGCACCGACTTTGGATTTGACCGCCTCGGCCTCTTCGGGCTTGACGAACTTCGCAGCGGTCCCTTTCAGTCCTTCGGCTGTTACCGCCAGAGTGGCCAACCCCTTCGCCCCAAGCCCCTTCGCGGACTCGGTCAACGCGTCGACTTCCTTGCGGGAGTAGTCCGCGCAGCCCGGCGCGACGATGCATTTGATCACGCCACCGGCCTCGATCGCGGACTGGAAGACCCGAAAATCGCTCTTGGCGAAGATGTCGCTGACATCGATGAGCTCCATGCCAAAGCGCAGGTCGGGTTTATCGGTCCCGTATTTTTCGACGACTTCATGATGGGAGAACTGGGGCCACGGGGAGGCGAGCAGCTTCTTGTGCGGCGTCACGGCCGGAATCAGCGCGGTGTAAAGCGCTTCCACCATTGCCAGCACATCCTCGCGCTGGACAAAGGACATTTCGAGATCCAGCTGTGTGAACTCAGGCTGGCGGTCGCCGCGCAGGTCTTCGTCGCGGAAGCAGCGCGCGATCTGGAAGTATCGGTCGAGACCGGCCACCATGAGCAGCTGCTTGAGCTGCTGCGGCGACTGCGGTAGGGCATAGAACTGTCCCGGATAGATGCGCGAGGGGACCAGATAGTCGCGCGCGCCCTCGGGGGTGGCTTTGAACAAAATGGGCGTCTCCACCTCGATAAAGCCTTCCTGATCGAGGAAATCGCGCATGAATTTGATGACCTTGTGGCGCAGGATCAGGTTGCGGGTCATGCGTTCCCGGCGCAGGTCGAGGTAGCGGTAGCGCAGGCGCGTATTCTCGTCCGGCAAGTCGTTCTCGCCGCTGACCATGAAGGGCAGGGTTTTCGCAGGGTTCAGTACTTCGATGGAGCCGGCGATGATTTCCACCTCACCGGTTTCCATCTTCGGATTTTCCATGCCGGTCGGCCGCTTCTGGACCGTGCCGGTGATCTGGAGGACCCACTCCATGCGGACGTTCGACACGGCCTCGAGGGTTTCCCGGGAAAGGTTCGGATTGACGGTGACCTGCACGATGCCATAGCGATCGCGCAGGTCCAGAAAGATGACCCCACCGTGGTCACGGCGGCGATGGACCCAGCCTGCAAGGGTCACTTGCTGGCTAACGTGAGCGGCTCTCAATTCGCCGCAGGTATGGGTTTTGTACATAGTGCGCCTCCAAAAGTTTGCACCACGGAGATCACAGAGTCCACAGAGTTGTCTTTTCTGTGAGCGCAAAGAGAATCTCTGTGTTCTCCGTGTGCTCTGTGGTGAGTTTCAGACAAAATAAATCGCCCTTCGCTAGTGCGTTGGGCGATTGGTTTCTTCCCGGAACTTACTTTTCAACCAGCAAGGCTTCGCCCAACGATTCGAAGATCGTCATTATCGTTATTATTATTGTTGTTGGCGAAGCGATGTTGGCAGTGCATATTGGCGGCATTATAGCACAATTCTGCGGCATTTATCAATTTTGAAAGCTCAATTAATTCTGCAGGGCTTGAAATGGGATTTGGAAAGTTGTATCCTGTAGACAGCTTGCAAATCTGTAGAGTAAAGAGGAGCTTTCCTATGAAATTGCGCATCCTGTTCTTTGTCCATATGATCGTCATGCTGATCCTTGCCGCCGGGTTATTGCTGGCTCCCAAGACGATCATCAATCTTTTTGGCTTGACTGTGGGCACAACGGTGTCATTTAACGCAAGTATGAACTTGGTGGCACAGTTGCTGGGTGCAACCCTGGTTGTTCCCGGCTTGCTCAGTTGGTTCGCCGGCACCATGCAGGAGGTGGGCGCACGGAGATCTGTTGCAATAACGCTCCTGATTTTCAATATCATTGGCTTCGGCGTTTCCTTCTTTGTTGGAATGCTGCCCAAAGTGATGGCGGCCGGAGGCTGGATCCTTGTCGGGTTGTTCCTGCTCTTTGCAGCTGGCTTCGCCTACTTCCTTTTCATGAGGTCATCCGACATATAGTGGGAATCTTCACTTTCAGACCGCCCGCGACAAATCGCGGGCGGTTTTATTTTACGGTTCTGCTGTAAAACGGGATGAATTGGACAAATTAAGTAACCTTTACTGCGATTTTCTGTCATGGTTATGACACTCGAAGGGCAATCCTCCTTAGCATTTGCCGAAAAATGATTGGGCTTGGGTGATTTTATTGTCGGATATGTATGGAGATAGTTTGTGATGAGTTTGTTTGCCGGTAGTCAATCGAACAGTGACCGATCCTCTCGCTTGAAAATCCTTGTCGTTGACGATGATCTCCTGAGCCAGCACTTGATGCGGATTCTATTGACGCGTGAAGGATATCAGATCGAGACGGCTTCCAATGGAGTGGAAGCCATCGAAAAGATCAAACATGAACCATTCGACATCGTCTTCATGGACTTGCGGATGCCGGTCATGGACGGCATCGAGACCAGCCGCCGCATCCGTGAGTGGGAAGACGGGCGGCAGCACACATGTATCGTGGCCCTGACCGCCGGTTATTTTGCAGACGAGGCCCGGGGCCTGGCCGAGGCGGGCATCGACAACTATATTCCCAAACCATTTCAAGTGGAACATATCCAACGGGTGCTGCAGGAACGCCTGGATGCCCGCACTCTTCCCTCTTTTCGCGGGCTGCCGCCAGGCGCAGCGGGGTTTTAGGATTTCACAACGGCATCGCTGGCTTCGTCCAGTCTCGCCATTTGCTCGTCGGTCAATCTCCATCCAAGCCCGCCTGCATTCTCAAGGGCCTGGGCCGCATTCTTGGCGCCCGGGATGGGAAGCGCCCCCTTGCAGATTGTCCAGTTCAGGGCCACCTGGGAGTTCGACTTGCCGCCATGGTCCTGGCCGATCTCAGTCATTAGCTTCAGCAGGGGCCCGAGCCTGGGAAGGAGGTTTGGAAACATTCTGCCGCGCGAGCCGGGTGGCGGGGAATCGACACTGTATTTCCCGGTGAGCAGACCCTTTTCCAGCGGACTGTATGCAATGAGACGGATCCCCAGCTCATTGCAGCGGGCCAGGGTCCCATCCTTTTCCACTGCACGGTTAAGCAGGCTGTAGTGAACCTGATTGGAGGCCAGGGGAACATCGTGACGCGCGAGTGACGAATAGGCGGCCACCATGCGGGACGGCCCAAAGTTGGAGACCCCCACTGTGCGTGTCAGCCCATTCTTTATACACTCCGCCAGTCCTTCCATCATCGTGTCCATGCTGATCAGCGGACTGGGCCAGTGGATTTGATACAAGTCGATGCTTTCCATATCGAGCCGCCCCAGGCTTGCCTTTAGGGCGCGCACAAAGGCGCCTATTCCAAACCTCCACGGCAGGGGAAAGAATTTGGTTGCGACCAGCACCGGCTGATCGGTCTCCTTCACGAATTGCCCGAGCAGGCGCTCGGAACGGCCGTTGCCATACACCTCGGCGGTATCCACAAACCGGACTCCCTCCGCCACAGAGGCTTGAAAGGCCTGTCGGACTTCCTCAGCGCTATAACCGTGCCCATATTGCCAGACCACGCGGTCGCCCCACTGCCATGCACCCAGCCCCATTTCCGTTGCATGTAAGAACCTTGTTTCGCTGCTGATCTCTGTCACGTTGTGCTCCCTCGGTCAGAATGGCTGATTGTACCCCGCACGCTGCAGAAAAAGGAAGAGAAAAAGTCACGCCGATGGCGCGCTGCGACACGTGCAGGGATGTATCTTAAAAAATCAATGACCTTATAGTACAATTCAGCCCGCTTGATACCCTGTACGCTGCATAAAACATCTGAAGGAGCGTACGGGGTGATATGCGGAACTGATGGAACGCGGGTCCCTCCCCAGCCACAGAGTGGGGCGGGTCTGGCGCTCCCTGAGTTCCCGGGAGATTGTTGTTACGATACTTGAGTCGCGGGATTTCGAATCCGCATCTGACCTGAGCCGGAGGCTAAGGCTACCTTTTTCAAACTTATCCCTGCTGACGCGCGCCCTGACCCACCGCTCGTATGTCAACGAAAACCCTGATTCGCTGGAGGACAATGAACGGCTCGAATTCCTGGGGGACGCGGTGCTCGACTTCGTGGTAGGTGCCTGGGTATATAATCGCTTTCCTGAAATGCCGGAGGGAGAGCTTACCAAGATGCGCTCGGCCATCGTGCGCAATGACCAGCTCGCGGCCTTCGCACGCCACCTGAACCTGGGCGGCGCGCTGCGCCTGGGACACGGAGAGTACTCGTCGGGCGGACGCCAGCGGGACGGCCTGCTCGGGTCCCTGTTCGAGGCCATCATCGGCGCACTCTACCTGGACGCGGGGCTGGAGGCGGTCGAAGCGTTTGTCCACCCCCTGCTGGATGCCTCCCAGGAGTTTATCCTGGACGAGATCCACGATCCAAAGAGCCGCTTACAGGAGTGGGCCCAGGCTGAAAAGATGGGAACGCCGCAGTACGTCACCATGGGCTCCAGCGGGCCGGATCACGCAAAAGTATTTGAGGTGGAGGTCCGCATTCAGGGACTGGCCTATGGCAGGGGACACGGCTCGAGCAAGCAGGTCGCGGCGCGCATCGCGGCGCAGACCGCCCTCGAAGCACTGGGTATTTCATATAAATAACTTTCAAACATTCAATCCTAAATGCCTCTTCGTCTAAAAACCCTCGAATTGCAAGGCTATAAGACATTCGCATCCAGAACCACGTTTGAGTTCGCGGGCGGGATCACCGCCATCGTCGGGCCGAACGGTTCCGGAAAATCGAACATTGCGGACTCCCTGCGCTGGGTGCTCGGCGAACAGTCCTACGCGCTCCTGCGCGGCAAGAAGACCGAAGACATGATCTTCAATGGCTCCGAGCATCGCCCGCGGGCCGGGATGGCTTCGGCCCACATTGTCTTCGACAACGCCACCGGCTGGCTTCCCGTGGACTTTACCGAAGTCGCCATGACGCGCCGCGCCTACCGGGATGGTCACAACGAATATCTGTTGAACGACCAGCATGTACGCCTGCGCGACCTGAACGAATTGCTCGCGGCTTCCGGCCTGGCGGAGCGGACCTATACCATCCTCGGCCAGGGATTGGTCGATGCATCGCTTGCGTTGAAGGCCGAGGACCGCCGGCGTCTGTTCGAAGAGGCCGCCGGGGTGGGACTCTACCGCGTCCGCCGCGAGGATGCTCTCAAACGGCTGGAAAGCACCTCGCGCAATCTGGAACGTGTGCTCGACATCATGTCTGAGCTCGAGCCGCGCCTGCGCAGCCTGGAACGCCAGGCCAAGCGCGCCATTGAATACACGCGTGCCCAGGCTGATCTGAAGGTGATCCTGCGCGAGTGGTATGGCTATCACTGGCATCATGCCCAGCGGGAGTTGACCGAAGCGCGCGAGGTCGTCAAGGTTCAGGAGGGGCGCGTGCGGGAAGCGCGCGAGGTCCATGCCAAAGCGCAGGCAGCTTACAACACCTTCCGTGAAAGGCTGACCGGACTGCGCACACAGCTGAATGCCTGGCACCGCCAGTCGGCTGAGCTGCACAACCAGCGCGAAGAGGTCAGCCGCAGTCTGGCAGTCCTCGAGGAGCGTCAGCGTGCCTTGCTCTCGACACAGTCGTCCGTCCTGGCAGATAAGAACCGGACGTCGGACGAGGAACACATCGCCCAGGAGCGGTTGCGCGAGGCCGAACAGGAGGTTGCCCGCCTGCAGACCGAGCGCGAAGAAGCCCAGCGACAGTACTCCGAGGTGCAGCAGGCTCTCCAAACGAGGCAGTCCGAACGGGCCTCCCTGGAAGAGGATCTGAAAAGCGCGCGGGCCGAGATCGAAAGGTGGAGCGGGCAGCGGGCCGAATCCCAGGCCCGTCTGGATGAGTTGAAATCGCGTCTGGAAAGCCTGCAGGGGCGTCTGGACAGCGTTGCGAAAGCCTTCGAATCTGCGGAGGCAGGCGCGCGTACCGCGGGCGACAAGCATGAGCAGGCGCGCCAGGCACGCGACGAAGCCGAGTCCCGGCTGCGGGAGGCAGAGTCGCGGCGCAGGGAAAAGGCGCAGGAAGTCGACCGGCTTGAAAGCGAACGCCAGAGGAAATCCGAGGAGCGCTCGCATCAGCTTGGCCAGCATACGCGTCTGAAAGCCCAGCTCGAGGTTCTCGAACAGGCCGAGCAATCCCTGGCGGGCTATGCCGAGGGGGCGCGCTTTCTGCTCGATGCAGCCCGCCAATCCCGTCTCAAAAGCGCCCGCGGTGCCTTGAGCGCCGCGCTGGATGTGCCCGCCGAACTCGAAGTTGCCATCGCGGCCGCGCTCGGCGATACCCTCGACGCCATCCTGCTCGATGCCAGCGAGATCGATGATGCTCTGCAGTTGCTCGAATCGGAAGAGTCCGGGCGGGCGGCCCTGCTTTCGCTCGAGGATCATGCGCGCCAGTCCATTGCTGGGCCCGCGGATGAGAATTCCCTGGGCGTGGCCTCCGAACTGGTCAACGCGCCGGATGAGCTGCGCGCCGTGGTGGAACTGATGCTGGGGCAGACCCTGGTCGTCCGTGATCGGGCGACGGCCCGCCGTCTGTTGAGGGATTTGCCGCCTCAGGCGCGCGTCGTGACCCTGCACGGGGAGGTCTTCCGTGGGGATGGACTCATCATTGCGGGA
>JBAVVF010000800.1:0-8913 GCA_049697155.1 Anaerolineales bacterium | reverse complement strand
ATGGACATGATCACGACCCGGCGGGCGCGCGGCGTCGGTGTTGGCGTGGCGGAGGGTGTCGGGGTTTCGGTGGGCGTCCGGGTCGCGGTCGCGGTGGGTGTCAGGGTCGGCGGCAGCGTGGAAGTCGGTGTCGCGGTTGCCGGTGTGAATGGTGCTGCATTGGGGATCTGGCATGCCAGCAGGATAAGGATCGAAAGGACGGATAAAACCAGTTTGCGCGTTGTGTTTGAAAGCATTCGTTATTTATTCCTCATGAAGTTTGAAAGCTTATTTCGGCGAACGATCGAAGACGGAGACGGGCGTGGGCGTCAGATAAACTTCGGGCGTGGCCAGCGCCAGACCAATGATCGCAAAGCGTCCTGCGGCCAGCGTGCTGTTGTCGTCCGTCGAAACCAGCAGGAGCTCCACAGTCTGTCCAACCGCCACGGCTTCACCCGTGCAGGTCGCGCTGTTGGAGTATCTCCCGGGCTTTTTGCATTCGTAAAGGCGCTCCTCATCCTCATGCCTGATCTGGGCATGGAAGTTTTGCAGGGAACCATTCACCAGGAGGTTGATCACCATGTTCCCCTCCGGATTCAGGTTGAATGACAGGACGCAGGGCTTGATCTGTCTCGAGCTGCAATAGCTGATGCCCGGCAAAGGTACTCGCTGATCCACACGGCCCTGTCTGCCCTGCCACTGCCTCACGGCAAGGATCGAACTGGATATGCAGATGAGCATGAGCACGACCAGCAGGGCGACGATTGCCGCGATCCAGCGATTGCGATTCACAGGATCCTCATTCGATCAGCAATACGAGTGGTGTTCCCCGCTTCGTTCGATAAGATGGACGAGTTGAATACATGATGGAATGATTTTACCGTAGAAATAAATTGTGAATGATTGCATGGTTTATGAATCACTTACCACAGAGTTTCCCCTTTTGTTTTCTCTGTGGACTCCGTGATCTCTGTGGTAAGAAAATACCTGACTCTTTCTTCATAATCCATCCTGAAATGCGCGCAAAACCTGATATACTCACGCGTCGTTTGCTGCCTGCATGTGTTTACACATTATGCATGCACGCATGAATCATGAAAGGAGAAAATGAATGAGTGGTTCAAATGAATATTGGGGCATTTCCTCCAGCATCGATCTGTATGAATGTGATCTTGGGTTGATGCAAGATGCAGATGCGATCCGTGAGTTTGTGAAGACCTTGTGCGATCGCATCAAGATGCGGCGCTATGGCGAGACGCAGGTTGTCTTTTTTGGAGATGATCCCCGCGTGACAGGGTTCAGCATGACGCAGCTGATCGAAACCTCCCTGATCTCGGCCCACTTTGCCGATGCAAGCTGTGCGATCTATCTGGATGTGTTCAGCTGCGCGCCCTATGAACCCGAGGATGTGGCCAGGTTCGCGCAGGAGTACTTCAAGGCTGCCCGCTATAACATTAACGTCACGTACCGGAAGTAACTCGAAAAAGTGAAGGGATAACGCGTCCCCGCCACAGGCGAGGGCGCGTTTTCGCTTTAAAAAGGATGAACGGCACTTATCGCCTCGCCGGGTTCGTGCTATTGTAGGCCCGCACAAACCTTGTTTCATGGAGAGCCTATGTTCCAAACATTCGAGCAGGCCCAGCGATTCGTCACCGAGCAATGCATCCAGGTGATCGACCTGAAGTTTTGCGACCTGTGGGGGCGCTGGCACCATCTCACCATCCCGGCCAGCCAGTTCGAGCCGAAACTGATGGAGGAAGGCATCGGCTTCGACGGCTCCTCCGTCGGGCTCAAATCCGTCAAAGCCGGGGACATGGTCCTCGTCCCGGACCTGGGCACGGCTTTCCTGGATCCCTTCTGGGAAACGCCCACGCTGAGTTTCATCTGCCGCACCTTCGAAGCGGATACCCATGAAAGCTTTGCCAACGATCCGCGCAACATTGCCATCCGGGCCGAGGAGTACATGCAGTCCACGGGGATCGCCGCTGAAAGCCGCTGGGGGCCCGAGTTCGAGTTCTACATCTTCGACAGCGTCAGCTACGAATATGGCATCAACCGTGCCAGCTACACCATCGAGAGCTGCGAGGCTGATTGGAACAGCAACAACGGCGGGCATGGACATTACATCCCGCTGCACGGCGGTTATCATGCCATCCCGCCCAAGGACCAGCTGTACAAGGTTCGCACGCGCATGATGGCCCACCTGGAAAAAATGGGCGTACCCGTGAAGTATCACCATCACGAGGTCGGCGGACCCGGCCAATGCGAGATCGAAACGCCGATGATGGGTCTGATCCAGGCGGGCGACGCGACCATGATCATCAAGTACGTCACAAAAATGACCGCCCACGAAAGCGGACAGACGGTCACGTTCATGCCCAAGCCTCTCTTCGGGGAGGCCGGCAGCGGCATGCACTTCCATCAGCACCTGTTCAAAGATAAAAAGAATGTCTTTTACGATGCAAACGGATACGGCTGTTTGAGCCGGGAAGCGCTGTATTATATCGGCGGGCTGCTCCAGCATGGACCCGCGCTTTTGGCGCTCACGAATCCCTCGACCAATTCTTATCGCCGGCTGGTGCCGGGCTATGAAGCGCCGGTCAATGCCTTCTTCTCGCTCGGCAATCGCAGCGCGGCCGTGCGCATCCCCAAGTATGCCACCCAGCCGGATACCGCCCGGATGGAATTCCGTCCGCCCGATGCAACCGGGAATGTCTATCTTATGCTGGCCGCACAGTTGATGGCCGGTCTGGACGGGATTCGGAATCGCATCGATCCCACCGAGGCCGGCTTCGGCCCGTTCGATGCGAATATCTTTTCCTGGTCGGAGGCGGAGCGTTCGAAGATCAAGCCGCTGCCTTCCTCGCTCAACGCGGCCCTCGCGGCCCTCGAAGCGGACCATGCCTTCCTCACAGCAGGCGGGGTCTTCAGTGAGGAGATGCTCGCACAATGGGTCGATTACAAACGCCAGTATGAATACTTTGCTGTGCGCAACCGCCCGCATCCGTATGAGATGAGTTTGTATTTCGATGTATGATTCGTAACGCGACATTCATGTCGCATGCACCACGGCGACATGAATGTCGCGCTACTCCTTCAATCTTTAAATATAAAAACCTTGCGAAGGTTTTAAACCTTCGCAAGGTTTTGCTTTACGCATCCGGTGAAAGCTTTGCCATCAGGTTGGCGATCGGGCGGAGCTGCAGCCACCACTGCTCGCGGGGGCGCTGGTACTTCAGGTCGGCCATGCGGTCGAAATCGCGCATGTCGTGGAAGTCGAGTTTTCCGTTCTGCAGTCCAATGAAGCTGCCGCTCATATCTCCCGCGGTGCATTGTTCGATCAGATGCTCCAGGCAGAGAGTTGCGAGCCGCGTGGCCTGGATGCGGTCGAACGGAGAGGGATCGCCGCCCTGCTGCAAATGCCCGAGGATGGCCGGGCGCACATCGAAGACATCCTGGCCCTCCTCCTCGAACAGCGAACAAATAAAGTTCGTGGAATAGATCGGGTTGGCATACTCGTTCCGAATGACCAGTCCGAGCTTTTTGCCCAGGTTGAAACCGCGCTTGAGCTTTTCCACATCCTCCTGCAGCTGCTGAAGAGTGATGCCCTCTTCCGGCAGGTAGAAGCGCTCCGCACCGGTGGCCAGCGCGCTCATGGTGGCGAGATAGCCGCACCAGTGTCCCATCACCTCGACGACGAAGCAGCGCCGTGTGGCAACCGCCGATTGCTTGATCTTGTCTACCGCCTCGACGATGTTGTTCAGGGCCGTGTCTGCGCCGATGCTGAACTCAGACCCGGGCAGGTTGTTGTTGATCGAGGCCGGCAGGCACACGATCGGAATGTTGAAGGCCGGGAAGTTGGCGCGTTCATTGATCATGGCGTGGATGGCTTCGTAGGCATTCCAGCCGCCGATCACGAGCAGCGCGTCGATCTTATGATCCTCGATGGCGCGCGCAATGGCGTACATATCCTTGCCCTTGGGCATCATGCGGCTGGTCCCCAGCACCGAGCCGCCCAGCGAAGCCCAGCCGCTGACGCTCGTCCACTCCATTTCCCTGACCTGGCCCTCGGCCAGACCTTCGAAGCCGTTGCTGACCCCCAGCATGATGTGCCCGCGGTCCAGCCCCAGGCGGACGGCGGCGCGGGCGGCCGTATTCATGCCCGGCGCGGGGGCCCCGGCATTGAACACAGCAATGCGGAACCTCTTCTGCCCCGGCTCCGGTGGGTGGGGCAGCGCCCGGATCATGGTTTTCAATGTGCTGAAGGCATTCTTGAAACTGGCGCTGCGCAGCAACATGGCCTTTTCATAATCCTTGGCGTTGATGGCTTCTGCCACCTGGCGGGTCTTCTGCACACTCTCCATGAGCGGGATACGGATGATGCGGTTGGCGCGCGTCCCGACCACGATAGGTTCATCTTCCGGCTTGGCCTCCAGGATGGCGGTGACGGCCTCATATCCAAACAGCGTCGCCAGGTTGCGGTCATAGGCGCTCGGGCGGCCGCCGCGCTGGACGTGTCCCAGCACGGTCGTGCGGACTTCCTCGCCCAGGCCCTCCTCCAGGACGCGCTGTACGTCGGTGGAGCCGATGTAATTTCCGTAGCGGTCCTGAGCGCCCTCGGCCATGATCACGATGTGGTCGCGGCGCCCGGCCCGGGTCCCGGCCTTGAGACGCTCCAGCATCACATCCTGCCAGTTATCCACATCCGGCGGCGCTTCGGGGATCAGGACCCAGTCCGCGCCGGTGGCCAACGCTCCATACAAAGCCAGATAGCCGCAGTTGCGTCCCATGACTTTGACGATGAACGTGCGCTGATGGCTGGCGGCCGTGCTGGTGATGGCATCCACCGCATCGGTGATGCGATGCAGGGCGCTGTCGACCCCGATCGTCATCTCGGTGCCGGAGAAATCGTTGTCGATCGAGCCGACAATGCCGACAATGACCAGGTTGGGATGCTGCGCTGGTATTTCCGCCCTGATCTCACCGCTTTGCACAAGCTCAGCCAGCAGAGACGGCCATTCCTGGCGGAAAAGATTCGCGCCGGTCAGGGAGCCGTCGCCTCCGATCACGACCAGCCCATCGACTCCCAGCTTTATCAGATTCAAGGCAGCCTTGCGGCGTCCCTCGCGCGTGCGGAACTCATCGCTGCGGGCCGTGCCGATGATCGTGCCGCCCTGCTGCAGGATCCCGCCGACGGAATCCCAATCCATTTTGCGGATACGCGCCCCGCCTTCGACCAGTCCCTGATACCCTTCGTAGATCGCGTAAACCTCAGCCCCTTTATCGAGTGCGGTGCGGACCACCGCCCGGACGGCTGCATTCATTCCCTGTGCATCGCCGCCGCTCGTGAGAACTGCTATTCGTTTCGTTGCCATACCTGTCTCTTTGACTCCAGATCTTGATGAATTGCAGGCTGAATTGTACTACGAGGAGGTTCGTCCGAACGGGCTTGAATGAAATTGACGGCCCGCCGGAGCTTCGGCAGGCCGCCCTGATATTCATCAACCTCTCAACTCGAACTTACGGGCACTCGATCTCGTATTCCGCTTCCGCCTGCATGCTGTTCGGGCTGGTGACGACCAATCTGACCCAGTACGTTCCTGCGGTCAGCGGGGGAGTGTAATCGACGGAGAAATTCTTTGCCCCGAAGGCGTCGAATTCCGTGGTCTGAGTCGACATGGCCCCGCCCTGTTCGGTCTCGAAGTGCCATTTGACCGTGACCGGGCCGTTCGTCTCGATGCTCCCGCTGATCTCGCTCGGCCGGATCGGACCCATGCATCCGGCGACACTGATGTTGTTCGGATCCACATCCACACTGACATCCGTCACCGTGGCATTTGGCGCCCCGACCACGGGGATCCCGGCCAGGTTGCCTGCGGTATTCGTTACGCTGGCTGCCACCCAGCAGTTCCTGCTGGAAGTGGCCGGGTCGACGATATACCACCAGCCTCCGTCCGCGGTCTTGCCGACGATCTGGGAGGATGCCCCCACGCTCAATCCACTCAGGACGATCCAGCCGGTGCTCGGTCCCAGGCGGCAATTGACCGCCACCTCCCTGGGAAATGCAACTGGAACGGTTGGCGTGGAGGTCGTCGTTGGGGGAGCTGTCATGGAGGGCAGCGGGGTTTGCGTCGGTGTGGCAGTGGACAGGGATAGGGTGGCCGTTGGGAGCAGGGATAAGGTCGGTGTTTCAGTGACCGGCACATTGGACGGCAGATTACAGGCCGACAGGACCAGCACAAGGACAAACATAGTCAATAAACTTCGTGATTTCATTCTCTCTCCTTTGATTGGTTCATTATCTTATACAGAAATCTCCAGGATGGCAACCCCCCCGGCGGTCTCGTTAACAAATATGATTCATCCCCATAAAAGAGACTCACCCCGAAGCAAATTCGGAGTGAGTCAGGTTTGACGTGATTTGTCTCAGTTTACTTGATGACCGGGTAGGGCGAGGAGGTCCGGCTTTTCAGGAGACGATTGACTCCCTGGGCCACTTCGATGCTCGAGACGATGATTACAATTCCCAGCACCAGCCAGGGCAGCAGGTTCGCGCCTTTTGCGAAGAAGTCCGCGGCGTCTGCCAGGGGCGTGCCTGCGAATTGGTCGGGCGTCATCGCGACTAGGGCCGGGCCCCGCAGCATGACCACCGCCAGCACGATGTCGGCCAGCTCGAGCAGGATATTTGCCACGCGTGAGAGCGTGTTCTGGTATCCCTTGCGCAGCAGGTACAGGTTGAGCCCGATCTGCAGCAGGAACAGGACATTGATCCACGGCAGGTAGCTGAAGAAGGCCTTCGTCAGCACGGGCGTAATGAACGTCCATTCACCTTCGCTGAAGAACCCAACGCCGAGGATGCCGGGATACAGGTTGAAGACGATCAGGAACAGCACCAGGAAGATGAGCTCGAAGATCTGTTCGCCGAGTCCGACCCGGTCGGGGTCCGGTTCGCTGGCCAATTCCTTGGGATCCCAGTCGTCCATCTCCTTTTCGAAGTCTGCTTTGGGCAGGACCCGTTCGAGGATGGCGAAGACCAGCACGATGTTGCCGAAGGCGGTGATCAATCCGCCCAGAAGACCCAGGGCAGATTCGCCAACCGTCTTGAGAAACTCGACGCCGATCAGGCTGGACTTCGACAGGCTGATTCCCAGCCCAGCCAGGGTTACTGCAAACAGGACAATCAGCACAATGCGCGTCACCATTATAAAGAACGGGTACATGCGCGGCCCGATTAAGTAGCGGGGGCCCACATAGGATTCGGCGACCTTACGCGGTGATCCATACTCCTTGAGCAACAGCGTGACCGCGGCATCGTCCGCCGCATTCTGCTTCCGTTCCTCGAGCATGTCTTCCAGCGTCGAGCGGATCTCGGCCTCGATGTCGGCACGGCTTTTGCGGGGCAGGTGTTTGCCGACTTCGGCAATGTATTTATCGATCAGGTTCATTTTCTTCTCCTTCATTATGACAACATTTGTTTCATGGTTTCTGCCATGGCAGACCATTCCTGTTTGAGTTTGTTCAGCACCGTGCGTCCCTGTGGGCTGATGACGTAGTAGCGCCGCGGACGGGCTTCGTCCACGATGCGCCAGTCGGACTGGAGCAGTCCCTGCGACTCGAGGCGGCGGAGCAGGGGATAAAGTGTGCTCTGGTCGATCTCCAGGCCTTTATCCGAGAGCGCCTTGAGCAGGGAGTATCCGTACTCCTCCCTGCTCAGCTGGCTCAGCACCGCGATGGACAGGACCCCGCGCCGCAGTTCCAACAGCATATTTTGCACAAGTTCATCGTTTTCCATTGATCACCTATGGTCGCATTGTACTGTATGACATACACTATGTCAAGGGTAAAAGTATAGTGTGACAACAAAAGAGCCGGGCGTTTGCCCGGCTCTTTTTCGTTATTTATCCCCTTTTTCTCGTCTCAGCATCTCCTCCACCCTCCGGATGAGCCTGAACAACGGCGGCCCCAGCAGAACCGCGAACAACACAAGCGCAAACAGAAATTCACTCCACCCGATCGCGATCACGGGCCGGCAGGCAAGTGTAACCAGTAAAAGCGCAGATAAGCCGCGCAAAAATTCCTGCTTCATGGATTACTTCAACATCGGCATCTTGATCCCATGCCGCTTTGCAGCTGCGATGGCCGTCTCGTAGCCTGCGTCGGCGTGCCGGACGACGCCCATGCCCGGATCGGTTGTCAGGACGCGTTCCAGCCTGCGGGCCGCTTCGGGTGTCCCATCCGCGACGATGACCTGCCCCGCATGCTGACTGTATCCCATTCCCACGCCACCCCCGTGATGGAAGGAGACCCAGGTCGCCCCGCCGACCGCGTTGATCAGCGCGTTGAGGATCGCCCAGTCCGAGATGGCATCCGAGCCGTCCTTCATCGATTCGGTCTCGCGGTTTGGCGAAGCGACCGAACCCGAGTCGAGGTGGTCGCGCCCGATCACGATCGGCGCCTTGACCTTTCCGCTTGCGACCAGCTCGTTGAACCTGAGTCCCGCTTTGACGCGTTCGCCGTACCCGAGCCAGCAGATGCGGGCCGGCAGCCCCTGGAATGGGACCTTCTCGCGGGCCATCGTCAGCCAGCGCCTGAGATGATCGTCTTCCGGGAACAACTCCAGGATGGCCCGGTCGGTCTCGTAAATATCCTCCTTGTCGCCGGAGAGTGCCACCCAGCGGAACGGACCCTTGCCTTCGCAGAACAGCGGGCGGATGTAGGCCGGCACAAAGCCGGGAAACTCGAAGGCGTCGCTCGTCCCATTGTTGTAGGCCTGCTGGCGGATGTTGTTGCCGTAGTCGAACACTTCCGCGCCGGCCCGCTGGAAATCCAGCATGGCCTGGACGTGCTTCGACATCGAGTCCATCGCCATCTTTTTATATTTGGCCGGATCGGTTTTTCGCAGCTCGTTTGCGGCCGTTACAGATAGACCGGAGG
>JBAVVF010000799.1:0-9159 GCA_049697155.1 Anaerolineales bacterium | reverse complement strand
GGGAAACTCACCACATAAATTCGTCTGGTACAACCGCAAGCACGATGAGTTCACGCGCCTGACCCGCGGGAAAGTCGTCGGGCGGGCCTGTGTGCAGGGGCGCTGGCTGATCGTACCGCTCGAGCCGGGTTACAACCTGGTGCTGGGCGAGTGCGGAGGCAGGGTCCTTTTCCACCCGGAGGGGGCGGGCACGGAACTGCCCGAAAAGTATCACCTGTGGCTCGAATTCGAGGACGGTTCATCCTTCACCGTCACCACGCAGATGTGGGGGGCGATGGAACTCTACGAGGCGGGGAAGGAACAGGAGCGGCAATACATCAAGGGCATGCGCGTCACGCCCGTGGAGCGAGCCTTTACCTTCAAGTATTTTTCCGGCTTGATCGATGAGTTGCTCGAAGGCGAGAAGCGCAGTACGAAAAGCCTGCTGACCCAGGACCAGCTGATCCCCGGACTGGGCAATTCGAGCGCCCAGGATATCCTGTTCCACGCTCATCTCCTGCCGCGCCGGCCGCTCGCGGAACTGAGCCCCGGTCAGCGCCGCGACCTGTACGAGGCAACTGTCCACACGGTCCGCGAGATGATCGCTCAGGGCGGGCGCAACGACGAGACCGATCTGTTCGGCAGGAGGGGAGGCTATGTCCGCCTGATGGACAGCGCGGCGGCCGGAAAACCCTGCCCCGAGTGCGGCACGAAGGTCCAGAAGATCCAGTATCTGGGCGGTGCCTGTTACTTTTGTCCGAAGTGCCAGATTTAACCTGGACTCGTCATTGCGAGCGGAGCGAAGCAATCTCATACGAAATACGTTGTCTGCAAATCGTAAGTGAGATTGTGTCGCCACGGCGCCACGGCGACGCTTCGTCAACCCTTCGGGTTTCCTCGCAATGACAGAAAATCTCTTTCGGGATAATCTATGGATCAGATTCGATTGTATTGCTTCATGATCTCGATCAGTCTGTCATGCGGCAGCGCCTCGACGGTGCCGCTGCGGCCTGTCATCCTCCTGCCGGAGATCATCGAGTTGATGATGGCTTCCTCGGCGGCGTAGGCGGAGGCGTAAAAGAGCGGATCGAGATAATCATTGGCAAGATACTTTACATCTGCTATGGGATCTGTCGTGATGCCCGGGCTGGCTGTTGAAAAGGCAAGAAAGATATCGCCGCTGCCGTTCCCGCCCAGGGAGCCTGTGCGAGCCATGCCGAGGGAGGCGCGTTTGGCGAGGCGTTTGAGCTGGTGGGGGAGCAGGGGCGCGTCGGTGGCGATGATGATGATCAGCGAGCCGCTTTCCTGTTTAAAGGGATTTTCGCCGCTGGTGAAGGGCGCGTGATCCTTCAAATGCTCACCCACAGGAACGCCCGCGACCATGAGCTGGTGACGCCTTCCAAAGTTCGATTGCACCAGTGCGGCCACCGTCCAGCCGCCAAGTTTTTCGGGCAGCTGGCGCGACGAGGTGCCCGTGCCGCCTTTGAATTCATAGCACAGCATGCCCGTCCCGCCGCCGACACTGCCCTCCTCGATCGGCCCATCCTTGGCGTTCTCCAGCGCCTGCCAGACGTGCTCGGCCTTGACGTGGAACCCGTTCATGTCGTTGAGCCAGCCGTCGGCCGTCTCCGTGACCACCGGACAGGACCATCTCTGATAGATCGCGCCGTTCTTCGCCTGCCAGTCGATGATCGTGTCGCGCACGATGCCGACGGAATGGGTGTTCGTAATCCCGATTGGACCTTCCAGCATGCCGCCTTCCTCGATCCAGGCGGCGCCGGTCATTTCGCCGTTGCCGTTAAAAGCAAACGTCCCCGCAAAGACGGGTTCGTGGTCCCGCCCGCCGCGCGGATGGATGATGGTCACTCCCGTCCGGGCGGATTCGCCCTCGATGACGGTGGCATACCCGACCGTCACGCCGGGAACGTCGGTGAGGGCGTTGCAGGCCCCGGTCGAACCTTCGAATGGGATTCCGAGATCACGAGCGCGAGTCATCCTTCTCTCCTTTCGCAATCAGTACCAGTTGCTGGGCAATCCCCTGCATGACCTCATCCGGCACGCCGTCCACCGCCCTGGACTGGACGCGGGTGTCGATGCCGTCGTTGACGTAATCCACAACGACGAAGGCTTCCAGCGTGAGGGCGATCTCGGTCGAGAACCAGTCCAGTTTGCAGATGGAGGCGATGTGCCGTGTAATTTCATGAAGAGGGGTCAGCTCGTACTTGTTCTCTTCCTGCGGCGTGACCGTCGAAAAGACATGCGTCAGCGGATGCCACCAGCAGGGGAACGTCCTGCCGTTGGCATAAAAGATGCGGAACCAGGCCGGCTGTCCCTGGATCGTGCGCGGTGTGACCGTGGCCTGGATCAGATACTTTTGGTCGGGGAATTCCATGCGGGCCCGCCGGATCTGGTCCATGGAAAACGCGCCGAGGATCACGCCTTCGCCGCCGCCGCCGTTGGATGGCTTGATCACAAATTGGCCGCCAAGAGGCGTCAGATCCAGCTCCGGCAGGACCGGCTGCTCGATGAAGGGAGACAGGAGGATCGTGTGCGGGGTGTAGATGCCCGCGCTGATCAACTCGAGGTGCATCGTGGCCTTGTCCTCCGACCAGGCCGAGACCTCGGCCGGGTTGATGCGCCGGACGCGGCGCTGGCGCGACCAGCGGTGAATGGGCTCGAAGCGTGAGTCATACTGGGAGCGGTCGAGGATCGTTCGGAATGTGTGTTCGCCCTTGTAGAGGGCCGTGATCGATTCAAGCAGGTTGTGCGGGGTAATCTGCCAGAAAGACAGGCCCTGCGCTTCGCAGGCACGTTCATTCAGCTGGACGAAATCGATATCGTATTCCCAGTACCAGGGCAGGCAGAGATCATAGTCCATGCCTCAATTATAAGCGTGCGGAACACAATATTATCTCGTTATATAGAATACAGGTAAAATTTACGGGCTTGCCAGCGTCCTGACTTCCAGTTGGTAAATCGAAAGGATTCGAAATGGGTACAGATACCGTACAAAATAATGTGGTCGTTGCCATGGAATATACACTGCACGTGGACCAGGAGGAGATCGATTCGTCCAAAGGACAGGATCCGTTGCAGTTTCTGGTGGGGCACGGCAATATCATCTCCGGGTTGGAACGCGAAATGATCGGAATGAAGGTCGGCGAGAGCAAGGATGTCGTCATTGCGCCCGCTGACGCCTACGGCGAATTCGACGAGGAAGCATTTATGAACGTGCCGCGCGGCGAATTCCCCAAGGATATGCCGGTCGAGGAGGGACTCGAGCTGACCGTGAAGGATGATGAGGGCCAGACCCGCTACGCCCGGATCGATGCAGTCGAGGGCGATACCGTGACGCTGAACTTCAATCATCCGCTGGCCGGGGATGAGCTGCATTTCAATGTGAAGGTTGTGAGCGTCCGCGAGCCGACTAGTGAGGAGCTGGAGCACGGGCACGTCCATCAGGACGGACATCACCACTAATTCTCCTGACCGTCGTCTTTTATGAAAGAACAGTCCCGCCGTCGGCGGGACTGTTTGTTAATCTGCGGCTGGAAAGGGAACAGCCTCTTCCTGGACGGGGATAAATTCCCGGCGTGTGCCGAGGCGTAGATGAAGCGCATAGTACGCCAGAACGGAGAGTCCGCATATAACCCCACAGATATACCAAAGCAGGTTCGGGTTATAGTTATCCAGGATATAACCCGCGCTCCAGGCGCCAACGACCGAAGGGATGGCCCAAGACAGTCCGAAGACTGCCATATAGCGTCCGCGCATGGCTTCGGGCGCGAAGTTGGCGGCGATCGCCTGGCTCATGGGGACGACGATCATTTCGCCGATGGTGATGATGACGACGTTGAGCGCAAACAAAACGTAGGTGCCGACGAATCCAAACAAGGCGAAGCCGATCATGTAGAACACCGTGCCGATCGCCATCATCAGGAAGGGGGGGCGATATTTGATGAGACGCGAGACCCAGAATTGGAAGGTCACCACGGTGATGGCACTGCTGGTCATCAGGAAGCCGTAGCCGCTGGGATCGATATTGTGGGTGTCCCGTAAATACACCGAAAGCGTACTATACATTTGCTGGTAGACAACCAGCATCAGCATGCCCGCCAGAATGAAACCGATGAAGGCAAAGTCCCTTATAACGACGAAGTACCCGATGAGCGTTCGCCCGAAGGATTCGATTTCGGCATGCGCATGCGGCTCCGGTTTCGTCTCCGGGATGGCCCGGAAGATGATCGCCGCGACCACGCAGCTGACGACCGCATCGATCACGAACAAATAGAAGAAGTTAATGTCCGCCAGGACGCCGCCGATGGTCGGCCCGATCATCCAGGCCAGGTTGCCGACCACGCGCAGGATGCCAAAGCCTTCCTGTCTTTGTTTTTCCGGCAGGATATCGGCGATCATGGCGTCGTGGGCGGGATGGGCAACGCTCGAGAGCAGACCGACGATGACCATCAGCGGATACAGGACATTTAATTCGGTGACGAGACCGAACGTCAGTGTGCTGACTGCGCTGAAGATCAGCCCAAACAGGATGAGCTGCTTGCGCCCAAACTTGTCGGTCAACGCGCCGCCGATCGTGCTGCCGATCAGGCCAAAGAATGACGATATTCCCAGCAAAAAGCCAGCTTCCATCATGCCGACATTGAATTTCTGTGTAATGTAGAGCGCGAAGAACGGGAAGAGCAGCGTGCCGCCGATCCGGTCGATAAAGCTGACGCCGACCACGACCCAGAACAGGCGTGGGAACTCATGATAGATCTTATCAAGACGGGTGAACATATGCGTCCTTTCCTCCGAGAGGCTCCAATTATAGCACGGCTGTTCTAATTCGGCATTGATGATTTTGCCGGGAAGTATTTATTCCGTGGGCTAACCAGGCACATTCACCACGGAGCGCACCGAGAACACGGAGAAGATCTTTTAAAAAACTCTGTGAACTCCGTGTTCTCAGTGGTTAAGATCTCTCGAGCCCACTCTTGCAGACACCCCTTTTTGCCGGGGCCCCTACGGAATTGCACTCCCAATGCTCCCGGCGCCGCCCCTGACGGCGGCCTAAGCATCCTCGTGCTCTAATGCTGGCCGAGCGTTCCCAGCGTGCGAACCCGCCGTTCGATTTTGGAGAAAATCCATGAACCAAACCACAACATCCCGAACATAAAGACGATCAGCAGGACGACTTCGGTGCCGATGGACAAAAGGGTGTCCGTTTTCAGCAGCAAGCCGCGGGCCGCGTCGATGCCATAGGTCAGCGGCAGGATCAGGGCGATGGGCAGCAGCCATTTCGGCAGGACCGTCACGGGGAAATCGGTGCCCGAGAAGATCTGAATCAGGAAGGCGCTCATATCGACCATGGTATTGGCCTCGCGCATGAGCAGGACGATGCCTGCAAAGGCAAAGCCGAAGCCGTACAACCCGATCAGCATGGGCAGGATGACCAGCACGGCCTTCCAGACGTCACCGGTGGGGTGGAAGCCGAAGATGAAGCCGCAGACGACCAGCATGCCGAGCGAGGTGACCGCGGTTACCAGCAGGTTGGTCAGGGAACGTCCGATCAGAATGAGCAGGCGTGGGATGGGCGTCAGCCAGTTGGACTCCATCACGCCCGAGTCCATGTCGTTCTTGAGGGCATAGCCCATGCCCCAGAACACGGCATTGATGAAGTTGCCGAGCACCGCGCCCAGGATGATGAAGGACATGAAGTCCGAGGTGCCGCTGTACTGGGCGAATCCCAGGGCCTGCCCGTCGACGCTGAAAGCTTTGCCCATGAAGTAAACCGGCGCCAGCCAGATCACCGGCTGGAAGATCGTCGAGGCCGCGTTGAGCGGATAACGCCAGTATTGTTTCCAGTCCTTGCGGGCGATGGCAAACAATGCCCGGAGGTATGACCGGGTGGTCGGTCGGGGAAGCAGGAAATTCTTTTTCATAGTTAATATTGTCCGATCGCACCGGTCCGGCGGGCGCGGCGCTCCATCCAGTTGAAGACCAGGTATCCGAACGTCAGCCAGAAGAGGCCGAACAGGGCCAGGACTTTGAGATCGCCCGCGATGGCCGCGAAGCCGTCGCTGGAAAGAGAGGCGGAGCGGATGGCGTGGATGATATAGGTCTGCGGCAGCCAGGTTGCGATCGGCTGCATCCAGCCCGGCAGGATGCTGATCGGGAAGGTGATCCCGCAGAAGATCATCACGATGCCGCGTACGAGGAATACGAAGGCATTCGCTTCCTTGAGCGTGATCACCAGGCTGGCGAACGCGAACCCCAGTCCGTAGACCGAGGGGATGGCGACCAGGATGGTGAGAAGAGTCAACCAGAGGCTGCCCTCAAATCTCACACCCAGGAAGAGGACAAACTCGATGGCCGAGACGGTCAGGAACATCAGCATCGAGACCAGCTGGGGCGCGCTGCTGCCGAGCAGGTAGGCAAAGCGCCAGGTGGGGGAGAGCCAGTTCGACTCGAGCGTGCCGCGCAGCTGTTCGTTGCGCAGCGAAAAGCCTACGTTCCACAACACGACGTTTTGCCACATCCAGACGGTTGTGCCGAGGGCGATGTAGCCGGTAATGTCTGTGACACCGGTCGAGGCCTGGAACAGGGCCATCCCACTGCCATCCTTGCCCGAAAGGGCCTGGGCAGTCAGGACATACGAGAGCGGAAAGATGATCGGCCAGATGAAGAGTGAGATCACCCAGCTTGGATAGCGCAGGAAGATCACCCATTCGCGTTTCATCACGGCCCATAAAGCGCGCCAGGCGGACAGCACGTCCGGGCGGGCCAGGGAGCGTGTCAGAGTGGTGGATTGGACGGTCATGGCAGCTCCTTAATCCCTCAACGCCTTGCCGGACAGGTGGATGACCACGTCTTCCAGCGACGGCTTGACGATGTTCAGGTTCACCAGGCGGGTCCCGTTGCCGCTGATGTGCTCGACGATGCGGGGCAGGGCCGCCCGACTGTTCTGGGCGTGCAGGTTCACCTCCCAGAGGTCCGTCTCGCCCTGCTGGTGCGTGGTCATATGCTCGATGCCGGCGATGCTCTTGAGTTTGCCGGCAATTTCCTCGTGCCAGCCGGTCAGCTCCAGCCGGATCACTTCCTGCTGGTCGATGCGGCGCTTGAGCGCCTCAGGCGTGTCGAGAGCGATGACCTTGCCGGTGTCGATGATGCCGATCCGGTCGGAGAGCTGGTCGGCCTCCTCCATATAGTGGGTCGTCAGCAGGATGGTGTGGCCTTCCCGCTTCAGCTCGGCAACCAGCTCCCGGACGCGGCGGGCCGCCTGCGGGTCGAGCCCGAGCGTGGGTTCGTCCAGAAGAAGGATGGGCGGGCGGGCCAGCAGGGCCTTCGCGATGGCGATGCGCTGGCGCATGCCGGTGGAATATTTCTCGACCAGTTCGTTGGCCCGGTCGCGGATCTCCATCCGGTCGATGAGCTCCTCGACACGCTGCTTGGCCGCCTGGGGCGGGATGTGATACAGTGCGGCAAAGTATTGCAGGTTTTCGCGTCCGGTCAGCTTCCAGTAAATGCTGCGTTCGCCGGCCAGGACCGTGCCCAGGCTGCGCCGGACATCATTGGCTTGTTTGACAATGTCGAAGCCGTTGACTTCGGCGGTGCCGCTGGTCGGCTCGAGCAGGGTGCAGAGCATCCGGATGGTTGTGGACTTGCCGGCGCCGTTCGGGCCGAGCAGTCCGAAGATCTCGCCGCGCTCGATCTGCAGGTCCACGCCGTTGACGGCGGTGAACATTGTTTTTGGCTCTTTGCGCGCGAAAAGTCCGCGTTTGCGTTCCGGGGCAGGGGTGCCTTTATCGCCGGTCCCGGGCCGGGCGGGAAATTTTTTGACCAGTCCCCTGGCATCGATTGCAAATTCGCTCATATCTCTCTCCTTTTTAAGACTGAGTTGAAGAAAAAAGAAGTTTTATTAATTTTCTTTATATAATTTCTGATTGTGCTTTCAATATTACAATATATTTTTATGAATGTCAATAGTAAGTTTAATAATCCTAAAGATCAGATCAAAAATCGGGACAAAAATCGCCTCGACAAAGCTGGAGGCGGTTTCTGTGGAAACTTAAGCGGGCAAACGGTGCCAAAATCATGGATATTCCGGCCACGGGATCTCGGCCGGGCCTGCGTACCCATGCTTTTCCTGCACCCAGACGCGCCCATGTGACGGTTTGTTGCAGCCCGGCTCGTCGATGAAGCTGATGTAGGTCAGGCGGGTCGCCAGCGGATCGAAGATCAACTGGCCGTCCTGGCAGCGCCACAGTTCGACAATATAGGTTTGCATCGAGTCGTCCTCGTAATCGCCCAAGCTGACCGGAACCTCGACCCAGGAAATGTTTACCACATTGGTAAGGGTTTCCCGCTTGGCGCTGAGCACCTCGGAGCGGGGATAGTAGGGCGTGATCGGAAGTTTCGCGGTTCCCGGGTATACAGCTGGCAGGCTTTTGATATCGCCCTGCACTTCGAGGAACTTCGCGCTGACCCAGCATGGCACCTGGTTCTCGACGAGCACCCAGTTCCAGTTGTCGGCGTCGACGCGGCCGATCAGTTGGATGTTGGCTGTAGCCCTGAAGGCGAAGAGGTAAAGATATTCGGGTCCCGGCCCGTAGCGGCAGCTCAGGCGGTCGGCCATCACGGTGGCTTTGAGGCTTTCCACGGTTGGGATGGGTGTATCGGTCGGCGGGGGCGCGGGGGTATCTGTCGGGACGGGGGGTTCTGTCAAAGTCGTGGTGGGTGTCACGGAAGTTGTTTCGGTCGGCGCGACCGTATTCGTGACCGGCGCGAAGGCCGTTTTCGTCGGCAACTGTGTTTCAACAGGCACGGTTGTGGGGGTGGTGGTCGCAGTGCAGGCGAATGAAGCCAGCAGTAATAACATTGATGGAACGAGTCTGAATTTCATGAGGCGAGTATCCGCTCCTTTTTTAGAATAATATATCCGAATTAAGGGCACTTTAAAGAGTCCTGATGAAATGACAACATGATACACCCCGAATTAATCTTCCAGGGCTTTAGCCACAGATTGCACAGATTTACACAGAATCCGCCGTCCCAGATCGTGTGGAGCGGCGGATTGTTTAATTTCCCAACGTCTTTGATTGAGCACTGAAGGCAAGAATCCGTGTCAATCTGTGTAACACCTGCACTGCACCGAGCTGCGCTCGGCGCAGTGCGGAGCAAGTG
>JBAVVF010000798.1:0-1936 GCA_049697155.1 Anaerolineales bacterium | reverse complement strand
ACCAGCTCTTTCAGCTGCAAAGGCGACAGGCCATCGAGGTCTTCCGGTGGGCTCACACATAGCTTGAATCTGGCTCCTCCGAGCCGGCGCAAGAAAATAATGCAGCCACGCCCGGAGTTTTGCCGATATTACCGACCTTTGTAATACCGGCAAAACCTCGGGCAGCAGCCGGTATCAGGCTGGCTGCCCGCGGCATCGGACGAGTTCCGCCAGAGGCGGAACAATAGTGTGCCCTGGGACCTTGAGCCGGCTGCCGAGATAGTCCCAGAACGCCACGCCGTGTCTGGCGCAGGTCTTGGCGAGGCCCAGAAAGGCATCGCGGCAGTCCCGCCCCAGATCGCTGCGCGTCCCGGCGCTGACCTTGCGGCGAGTGACCTGGCAGCGGATATCGTTCTCTGAACCATTGGTATGCAGCGGGATTTCCGGTCGCCCCAGCACCATCAACAACTCGGCCTTGTTGGCATGCAGGCGCGCCAGCAGGCGATCCAAGGTGGCAAAGCCGGTGCGGCGGCGGAAGATGCTGTCGAACCGCGCCCGCAGCACGACACGGCGGCAGTTGTCGGGGTTGGCCTTGTACGCCTTGAGATCAGCATAGAAGTCCCAAATCAGCTGCCGCACCTTCTGCTGGGCGGCGCGATGCGGCTCGGTGAAGGCGTCCAGTTTGTGCACCAGCCGTTCGGCATGGACCCAGCACAATGCGTGCTGACCAATCGCGAACTGCCCGGCATCATCGCTCAACACCACGGCATCGCGCAGGAAGTCGTGCGCGTGGATGCTGCCCCAGATCGCTCCCTCGGTGGCGATCTGCACCGGATCGGGTGTCGTGGTCAGTGCGGTGAAGCCGAGCCGGTCAAGCTGTGCCGACCAGGCGGCCGGATCGGAGAAGACCGTCTCCGGCTGCGCCGCCAGACTGGCGATCAGCATGGCGGGCAGAGCGCGGGTGCGCATGTAATCGAATGCCGTGTCGTTCAGTACGAAGTCGGTGTGCCCGGCGCGCAGCAGATCGAGGAAGTTCAACCGGCTCTTCGTTGCCCGGGTGCCGAACCAGCTGAAACGGTCATTGCCGATCTGCGTGCAGTAGCCGTTCTTGGCTTTATGCCGCGCGCCGGTGTCATCCACCGATATCCAGGGCGATGTTCGTAGCCCGGTGCGCAGCACGTCGCGGGTTTCGTCGAGGAAGCCATCCAGCTTCTCGGTCAACAGCCGCTGGATCTCGCGTTCGGAGATCGACAGGCCGACCGACTGCAACAGGGCCGCCAGGCGAGGCAGTGTGGTCTGACCCTGATGATACTGCATCAACACGAAACGGTGTAGGTTGGGGCCGAAGTGTCCCTGGGTCCCATCCGGCAGTGGCGCGACGATCGTCTGGCCGTCTGCTGTAACCCAACGCTCGCGGAGGTAGCGGACCGCATGGACCGAAAGCACAAGCTCCTGGACCTGATAGGTCTCATAGCCCTTGAAGCGTGATCCGGCCGGGACGGCCGCCTTGATGATCCGATCCTCGACGACAACACGCGGCCTGACCTTGCCACGGCCTGGGCGCTTTCCTTGCATGCCCGACCGGGACGGTTCGGTGGATTTTTCCATGCCGCTCGGCTTGATGGCCGGACGGCCCTTCAATCCCTTCAGCCGCGCGATCTCCTCACGCTGCTCGGCATTTATCCGCTCCAACTCGGTCATCTTGTCCAACAGCCTGGCCACCAGCTCTTTCAGCTGCGAAGGCGACAGGCCATCGAGGTCTTCCGGTGGGTTCACACATAGCTTGAATCTGGCTCCCCCGAGCCGGTGCAAGAAAATAATGCAGCCACGCCCGGAGTTTTGCCGGTGTTACCAGCCCCTGAGCTAAGCCTTTGAAAATCCTGGACTCTCTTATCGTCACTTTCGGCACGCCGGGGACGTGAACCCCCCCCAGGCGATCACAGCGAGATAGTCGACC
>JBAVVF010000797.1:0-14652 GCA_049697155.1 Anaerolineales bacterium | reverse complement strand
CTTCAATCCCGGCAGGACGTTGTCTTCCGCTTCGATCTTCACGGATTCTTTGGTGCCCTGTTTGATGAACACCTCGGCCGGATAGTCCACCTCGACGGCCAGGAAGCCGCTGGCATCACGGGTCTCGGTCAGGAGGTTGCCGGAGCCGCGCTCGCCCGACCCGACGAATCCATTCCGATCGTCGAACCAGGTGAACATGGATGGGTGGTCCCATCCGAACTGCGGGGCATACAGGATTGCCAGCAGTGCGCCGCCGATGATCACGACATCCAGGACGACGGAGGTATATTTCCAGTAGGATCCCAGAATGATTCCTACACCCGCCGCGATGAGCACAAAGGGCCAGATCCAGGTGAGCGCCCATAGATTCGCAGCGGGGACCGTCCCCGCCTTGACGAGCAGCCAGACAACACCGGCTGCGATCAACAGCAGCGGGCCGAATAAAGATTTCTTCTTTTCCATGGTTTCCTTCTTTCTAATGAATGACAATACCTAGCTTGCAGGTGGGATTGTATGATCCGACGATTCGTCGGTTCTTTTTGCGCCGAACAGGCCGGAGCGGGTCAGGATCAGGTAGCCTCCCAGCAGGATGAGCAAAATCGGGAAAATGAGACTGTCGAACCGGGAGAAGAGCAGTTCAAAGAATGCTCCGAAGACGATGAAGAGCACAAAGGCAACCTTCATCACGCCCAGACCCGAGCGCTTTTGATTTGCATCGCCGCCGTACAGCCCCATGATGTAGATCCCGATGCCAACCGACATGATGATCAGCGTCCAGAAGTAGGACATCGATTCCCAGCGGCCGGTCACGTTCTGGAAGAGCAGGATCAGCCCGATCCCGCCGACGATGCTGCCGGGGATGGCAAAAGCTGCGGCGCCGCGTCCGCCCAGGAGCATGGCCAGGAAGAACAGCGCACCGAAACCGATGATGATGAAGGGCCACAGGAAGCCCCAGTCCACCAGGCGAAAAAACTGGGCTGCCAGCGCCATCAGACCAAAGAAGATCAGAAGTCCGCCTGCGACCAGCGCGCCCGCGTTCGAGCGATTTGTTTGCATATTCATTCTCCTTTCGTGTTAAATACCCTTGTTTGTCAGGCCGTCGGAGAGGGCGGCCCGGACGTGATATCAAGACTTACTATTCCTTACGCAAAAGCGGCGTCAACGTAGCAATTAATTCGTCCGGAGAGGCACCTTTGTGGATGAAATCCGCGCCCGCCTCCCTGGCCGCGACCGCGTCCCCGGCGTCGACGCTGAGCAGGATCATTTTCAGGTCGGGATAGGCCTTTCGGAGCAGGCGACAGGTCTCAGCGGCGGGGGAGCCGTCGAGCCGCCAGTCCAGCAGGAGCAGATCAGGAGGCAGGTCCGCCAGCATGCGAATCAAAGCCTCCACGTCCTCCGCCTCGACGATGTCATCGGTGCCCAGTTTTCGCCGCAGGAGGAGCACCAGGGCCTTGCGGGCCGCAAAATCAGGATCTGCAATCAGGATACGAATCATTATGACCTCGCCCGTAGTGTATGACAGGCGAGGTCATTCTGTATCTGACTCTGGTTGAGTATTTACCTAGTCAAGTGGATAGTGGATCACACCAGCTTTTGCTCGAGGGCCAGCTTGACCGCTTCGACGCGGCTGTCGACACCCAGCTTGTGAAAGATGTTCGAGATGTGAAACTTGACCGTCCCCAGGCTGACGACCAGCCGTTCGGCGATCTCATTGTTGTTGAGCCCCTCCACCATGCATTTGAGCACGTCGCGTTCGCGTTCTGTGAGCTGCTCGCCCGGAATCTGCGGCTGTGCCACCGACTGGGCCAGGGCCTGGGCGGCCTCGGGCGAGAGGGTCATGCGGCCGGCGCAGGCCGAACGGATGGCGTTTCCCAACTCCTTGGCCGTGACGTTCTTCTGCAGGTATCCGACCGCGCCGGCCTGCAGGGCGCCCTGGACCATGTTCTGCTCGGCGAAACTGGTGAGGGCGATGACCCTGACCTCCGGATGTTTCTTGTGGATCTCGCGCGTGGCGGTGATGCCATCCATGCCCGGCATCATCAGGTCCATCAGCACGACGTCCGGCTTGCGCAGTGAAACCAGCTGGACGGCTTCCGCGCCGTCCGCGGCTTCACCAACCAGCTTGAGGTCCTTGTTGACCATCAGGAATTTGGATAAACCGCTTCGCACCACGGTGTGGTCATCGACGAGAAGTACTTTGATAGTCATGGGTGTCTCCATATTTTAAACTTTGGGATGCTGCGCAGATAATTTATAAAACACGCAGCTTCAGGTTTGGGTTTTCATTCCACACAACCTCGATGCACGTTCCTTTCCCGGGCGTGCTCGAGAAGTGGAAGTCTGCGCCGATCGCTTCGGCACGTTCGCGCATGATGCGCAGCCCGAGGCTGGTCGGCTTGCTGGTCGACATGTCGAACCCGATGCCGTTGTCGCAGACCTTGAAGCAGGCTCCGGAGGCCGAGAGGCACAGGGTGACATCGACCTGCGTGGCACGCGCATACTTGAACACGTTGTTCAGGCTTTCCTGGGCGATGCGATAGAAGGCGACCTGCACCTCCGGGGGCAGATTGCGTTCGCCTTCTATGCTCAGGGTAATGGGCAGGCGCGACCGCCCGATAAACGCTTCACACAACTGCCGGATGAGGTCGCCCAGACGGGTCTGGGTCAGGGTGGCGGGGCGCAGCTCGAGCAGGAGTGTGCGCATCTCGGCCAGGGCGCCGCGGGTGAGCTGGCGCAGCTCCTCGGTGGAGTTCTTGGCTTCCTCCACGTCCATCTCCCACAGGTCGGGCAGGACTTCGGCGATCAGGCTGGCGGAGAACAGGGTCTGGGTCACGGCATCGTGCAGGTCACGTGCCAGGCGGGTGCGGTCGGCCGCGACGGCCTCGTCCGCGGCTTTTTCGGCCAGTTCCTGTTCGATCCTGGCCCGCTGCTCGATTTCCGTCTGCAGGCGCTCGTTGGCCTCCTGCAGTTCATGCGTGCGTTCGGTCACGCGCTGCTGCAGGATGAGGAGATATTCCGCTTCCTGTTCGGCCAGCCGCTCGGCGGCGCGCTTCTGCTCGTCGATATTCTCAATGATCAAAAGGAGGTAATCCGGGTTGCCATCCGGATCGCGCACCAGCGAATAGTTCAGGCGGGCCCAAAAAACGTGTCCATCCTTGTGACGGTAGCGGCGTTCCATGACGTACGAATTGCGCTGCCCGTCGATCATTTCCTGGTACAGGCCGGCATCGGTCGCACGATCCTCCGGAATGGCCAGGGAGCGGGGATCCATCTCCTGTGTCTCTTCCGTGCTGTAGCCAAAGATGTGTTCCGCCGTGGAGTTCTGGTCGATCAGCCTGCGGTCGAGGCTCATGATCGCGACGCCGACTGCCACATTATCGAAGATGGCCTGGAAGCGGGCTTCCGACAGCTTCAATTCCCGGGCGGCGCGCTTCGACAGGGCCGCCTCAGCCCGCCTGCGCTGCTCGATCTCCTTTTCCAGAAGGGTGTTCGTCTCGCGCAGTTCGGAGGTGCGCTCAACGATCTGGGTTTCGAGGAGAAGGTTCTGCGCACGAACCGAGCTCAGCCGCCAGCGGAACCCGCCGGCGATCAGTCCCGCCAGGACGACGATCAATGTTCCGTTGAACCACCACGTCTGCCAGATTGGCGGCGTGATGGAGACCGGGATCGCAGTGCCGGTCTCATTCCAGACGCCGTCGCTGTTGGAGGCTTTCACCCGGAAGGTATACTGTCCGCCGGGCAGGTTGGTGTACGTGGCAAAACGTCGATTCCCGGCCTGGATCCAATCCTGATCGAAGCCTTCGAGCTTGTAGGCATATTGGTTCTTTTGGGGTGCCTGGAAATCGAACGCGGCAAACTCGAAGGAGATGAAATCCTGGCGGTAGGAAAGCTCGATCGGCTGGTCCCCGGAAAGATCGACTTTGAGCGGCTCGTTGAACACCTGAAATCCGGTCACTGCCACCCGCGGTGCAACGGGATTCGGCTTGATGTTGACAGGATTGAAGAGATTGAAACCGTTGATGCCCCCCGCAAACATAAGGCCGCTGCGTGCCCGCAGGTAGGCATTCGAATTGAATTCATTGCTTTGCAGGCCGTCGGAGGTATCGTAACTGACGAAGGTCTCCGCGCGCGGGTCGAACTGGGCCAGACCGTTGCTGGTGGTCAGCCAGAGTTTGCCGAAAAGGTCTTCCATAACCCCCAGCACCACGTTGTTCGGCAGTCCATCCTTCTCGGTGTAGCGCGTAAACTCTCCAGTAGTTGAGTCGAAGCGGTTCAGTCCCATCTGGGTTCCCAGCCACAGCGAGCCATCCAGACTCCCGTGAATGGACCAGACGGAGTCTTCGCTCAGGCTGGAAGGGTCGATGGGATCGTGACGGTAATTGATAAAGTTGGCCAACCGCGGGACGGCGTGCAGCGGATCTTTCAAATCCAGCCGGTTCAACCCGCCGCCCCAGGTTCCAATCCAGAGAACATTTCTTTTGGGATCCAGATATAAACTGACAACCCTGTTTTCCGTCAGGCTGAGTGGATTGTCAGGATCATTACTGTAATTGGTGAAGGTCTTCGTCTTCGCATGATAATGGGATAAGCCGCCGAAGGTTCCGATCCACAGGCCGCCCGCCCGATCGGAAATGATGGCAGTGACATTATCGTCTCCCAGGCTGCCCGGGTTTCCGGGATCATGGCGGTAATGAGTCACCCGCCGGGTGACCTGGTGAAGGCTGTCCAGTCCCTTGCCGAGCGTGCCTGCCCAGACGATGTTGTAATCGTCCGCATAAACATCCATGATCAGGTCGTCGGACAGGCTCTCCGGATTATCCGGGTCATGGCGAAAGTGCATGAAGTGTCCGGTGTGGAGGTCCAGGCGATCCAGGCCGGCACCCCAGGTTGCGATCCAGATGTTTCCATAGACGTCTTCCGCGAAGGCGCCGATCGCATTGTGGCTCAGACTGGACGGGTTGCCGGGAATGTTTCGATACAGGCTGAATTGGCCGCTGTTGGCGGGCAGCTTGCTGATGCCGCTGTGTGCGGTGCCGATCCAGAGAATCCCGGAGCGGTCCTGGTAGAGAGACCAGACTTCATCGCCGCCCAGGCTCTCCGGGAAGAAACGGTCGTTCTTGTAGTGTACAAAGTGACCCGGCCTGGCAAGCTCCATGCGGTCCAGTCCGCGTGTCCAGGTGCCGATCCATAACGTGCCATCCGAATCTCCCCAGAGGGTCATCAGGTCGTTGGCGCTCAGGCTGTCGGCGATGGATGGGTTGGGCAGGAAATGTTCGGCGGCCCCCGTGCGCGGATCGAACCGGTTCAGCCCGCGGCCGGGCAGGCTGTATCCGCCGGTGGCAACCCAGAACATTCCATCCGGCGCTTCATAAATGGCTGCGATATTGTTGCTGGATAGCGAGCGAGGATCGGCTGCCTCAGATTGGTAGCGGACGGCCTTGCCCGTGGCCGGATCGAAGCGATTCAGTCCGGAGCCCTGGATCCCATTTGCGCCCGTGCCGATCCACAACTGATGGTGTGAATCTTCGAAGATTAGCGAGATTGCATCGCTGCTCAGGCTGTTTGGGTCTCTTGAATCGTTTTTGAAACGGTCAAAGCTGCCTGTTTGCGGGTCATAACGATTCAAGCCACTGAGCGTTCCCACCCAGAGCACCCCGCTCGAATCCTGTTTGAGGGATGTAACCGTGTCGTCGCTCAGGCTGGCCGGCTCCTGCGGATGATGCCGATAGCGGATAAATGTCTCGGTGGCAGGGTCAAAACGGTTTAGTCCGCCGCCCCAGGTACCGATCCAGAGGTAGCCTTCCTTATCTTCAATAATGGTCAGAATGCCGTTGTGGCTGATCGAGTTGGGGTCCTCCGGGTCGTGTTTATAAATTCTAAACGTATGACCGTCGTAACGATTCAGTCCGTCCTGCGTTCCTATCCAGAGATACCCCTGACTGTCCTGGAAAATGGCCAGCCCCGCGTTTTGGGAAAGCCCATCCTCGATTGTGATGTGCTCAAATTGAACGATACTGCCCGGCGCATTCAGGGCAGCGTCGAGAGCGGCGTCCGGCAGAGGGGCAGCTCCGCCCGCCGGAGGAGGCAGGAGGAGCAAAATGCTGAGCGTAAGGACCCAGATCGGGATGGTGTTTTTCATGGCCGCTGGCTGACTTGAGAACAGATATTTAATCATTCTAGCATCCATTATTCCACATCCCACAAAATAGTGACATCCTGCATTCGACCGAGGAAGAATTTCCTGCCAGAGGATGGTGCAGGCGTCAAGAGCTCAGGGCGGACCCTTTCAGATTAGAAAAAGATAATTCGGACAATTTTTGTAACCTTTTCAGGTTGCTCTCGTCCTGCTACTATGCTCGAGTAAGAACCTTCACAGCCCCCATTCTCCAAATTCAAAGAAGGGCCAATACCTGGGAACCGTGAACTTGTCTGTATTTCCAGTCAAGGAGGCAAGCATTGAATGAAAAGACGATTAATTTCCCATTCATTTATTGCAATTTTCCTTTAGTGTTAGAGAGAGGTTGATAAGATGATCGAAAACAAATTACCTGCAACTTTTACACCGCTGCCCCAAACCTACGAAACGAAGTATGAGCTTTCGCTCATCATTCCGACGCGGAACGAAGCCGGGAACATCGAGCCGCTGCTGATGCGGCTGCACCAGACGCTGAAGGGGATCGCCGCCGAGGTGGTTTTCGTGGACGACAGCACAGACGAAACGCCGGCCGTGATCCGGAAACTGCAGACATGGTTTCCACTGGAAGTGCGGCTGGTGGCCCGTCCACCGGAGCGCCGCCGGAATGGACTGGGCGGTGCGGTGGTGGAAGGCTTTCAGCAGGCGCGCGGCACGTGGGTGTGCGTGATGGATGCCGACCTGCAGCACCCGCCGGAAGTGATCCCGCAGCTGCTGTACCAGGCCAAGCAGGGCGGCGCGGACCTGGTGATGGGCAGCCGGCTGGCGCCGGGCGGCGACGCCAGTAATCTGGGGTTCAAGCGCCTGTTCATCTCGCAGACGTTCGCCTGGACGACCCGGTTGACGTTTCCGCAGCGGCTGCGGAAGGTGACGGATCCGCTGACGGGCTTCTTCCTGACGCGGAAGTCGGCGCTGAAGATGAACGAGCTGAAACCGGATGGGTTCAAGATCCTGTTGGAGATCCTGGTCTCGCATCCGGAACTGAAAGTCTCGGAAGTGCCGATCCACTTTGGGCATCGCAATGCCGGGGAGAGCAAAGCCTCGGTCAAGGAGACGATCAAGTTCTTCCGGGGGTTGTTCCGTTTGCGGCTGGCGGGGCAGACGAACTTCGCCCGCTTCCTGCTGGTGGGCGCCTCCGGGCTGGTGATCAACAGCCTGGCGCTGCTCTTCTTCACGGAACTGACCGCCATTCACTACATCCTCTCGGCGGTTCTGGCGACCCAGGTCTCGACCCTGTGGAACTTTGGGCTGACGGAGCGCTGGGTGTTCGGGCAGCGGGACACGAAGAGTGCGTTCTGGCAGCGACTGGTGAGCTTCCTGGCGATGAACAATGCGATGCTGCTTTTGCGCGGACCGATCATGGCGCTGCTGGTGAGCCAGCTGGGCGTGCACTATGTGCTGTCCAACCTGATTTCGCTTTTTGCGATGACGCTGTTGCGTTATCTGCTGGCGGACCGCTGGATCTGGAACAAAACCAAAAAACCAACTACAGAGAAAAGGAAAGAGAAAATGAGCGTACTGAAACCGACCCAGGCCAAGCCGTTTGGCTACAACTATGACATCCACAACATCCTGAAGGTAACCTCGATGTACGAACTGCCGGAGCTGGAGTACTTCCGTGTGCCGGCTCTGAGCGGCGAGCCGGACATCCGCGTCCGCCTCGAACGCCGTAGAAAAGATAGTGCGAAACCTGGCGCAGATCAATTACGCCAGTCCTCAGATGATATCCACTACAGCGAATCATTGGGGCGCTATGGATTTGAAATCACGATCTCCAATAAGGACCGCGTGGACATCGCCGTTTCCCGTATTCTCAAATTTTCTCCGCATGTCCTCTACACCAACGTGGTGGAGCCAATCCTGCGCTGGAGCTTTGTTAAGAAGGGCTATGCCCTCGTGCATGCGGCCTGCATTGCCTTCGACGGGCAGGCCATCCTCGTGACGGCCCGCACGGATACCGGCAAGACCTCCACGATTCTGCGCGCGGTGGACAACTATGCCTGCTCCTTCCTCTCGGATGACATGACGATTGTCAGCCGCGACGGTCGCGTGCTGAGCTATCCCAAGCCGCTGACGATCTCCAACCATACCCTGAGCGCCGTGAATGCCAATTCCTCCCTGACCTGGTGGGAGCGGATTGCTCTGCAGTTCCAGAGCCGCCTGCACTCCAAGTCCGGGCGCAAAGTGGGACTCAACCTGAGCAAATCGAAATTGCCGGCTGCGACGATGAATGCCATTGTCCAGATGCTGGTGCCGCCGCCGAAGTATATGGTCCATCGCCTGATCCCCAAGGTCACCTATGCCAACCAGGCCACCCTGTCCCGGGCTGTGATCATCGAACGCGGTTCGGAGTTCAGTGAGGCGCTCCAGCACGAGCAGGCTGTGGAAACCTTTGTGAACAATGCCGAAGATGCCTATGGCTTCCCGCCTTATCCGATCCTGGCCGATTCGCTGAGCCGCTGGAACGGTGAAGACCTCCATCCGCAGGAGCAGGCCATCGTGGATGAGGCCCTGAAGAGAATCCCGACGGTCCGCCTGCGCGACCCGAAGTTCAACTGGTGGCAGCGTCTGCCCCATCTGGCCGACCTTGCCGCAGGACCGAGGCAGTTCGCAGCCGCGGATGATTAACTCAAATGCCGAGTGCATCTGATCATGAGGAAACTGTTCTTTATAGCACAGGGTCTATGTCTTGTCGCCGCGGCACTGGTTCTGGCGGCCTGGACGCCGGCTTCAGCACAAGGCAGTGCTGAAGCCGCGATGCCCCAGACATCCGGTCCGATTCCTGTCCTCGCCTACTACTATATCTGGTTTGACCCCCAGTCGTGGGATCGGGCAAAGACCGATTACCCGCTATTGGGGCGTTATTCCAGCAGCGATATCGAGGTCATGCGCCAGCATGTTCAATGGGCGAAGGCTGCCGGAATCCATGGCTTCATTGTCAGCTGGAAAAGCACCGACAAGCTCAACCAGCGTCTCGAACAGCTGATCCGGGTCGCGGAGGAGGAGGATTTCAAGCTTGCCATCATTTACCAGGGACTGGATTTTGAGCGCAATCCCCTGCCTGTCGGGCAGGTCGAGGCAGACCTGGTCTATTTCATGCAGACCTATGCCCAAAGCACGGCCTTCGACCTGTTCGAAAAACCGATGGTAATCTGGTCCGGTACCTGGAGATTCTCGCGGGAAGAGGTGGCGGGTGTGGTCGAGGGGAAAAGGGATCAGATCCTGATCCTGGCTTCGGAACGGAACGTGGATGGATACTCACGCCTGGCCGACCTGGTGGATGGCGATGCCTACTACTGGTCTTCGGTCAATCCGGATACCTTCCCCGGCTACCCGGAGAAACTGGCGGCGATGAGTTATGCCGTCCATGCCAGCGGCGGGCTCTGGATCGCTCCGGCCGCTCCCGGCTTCGATGCCCGTCTGATCGGCGGGACGACCGTTGTAGAGCGGAAGGACGGTGAGACGCTCGAAATCCAGTTCAACACCGCCATGCAGTCCTCGCCGGACGCAGTTGGGATCATCAGCTGGAATGAGTTCAGCGAGAATTCACACATCGAGCCAAGCGAGAACCATGGTCATCGCTACCTGGAAGTGCTTAAGAATATGCGGGAAGCCTCTGCGCCAGTCGTGGCTGTCTTCGATTCGAGCGATCCCGGCGATACGTTGAGTACTCTGGACTTCAGCAAAGTGATCGCCCTGGGTTCAGTGGGATTGCTGGTGGTCGTTAGTCTGTTCGTTCTTGCCCGGCGCGTCCGATTTCGGACCCTCCAGGAATGACCTGAGCGTACCAAACTAAACCAAACATGACCCACCCCGAAATTAATGTTTCGAGGTGGGTCATGATTTTTTAAAGCCCCAGGACGCTGATTCACGCAGAAATACGCAGATGTTTCCTTTGAATCAGCGTAAATCAGCGTTTGTCTGCGTCCAGATTAAGTTCGGGGGGTAATCATGTCTTTTAAGACGATTCTTTGCGCCAGAAGTATTCAGTTTCAGGTCAACAACTGTTGACGAGATTCGAATGCACCTGATAAACTGCTGCATTCCTGGATAAGGTACTTATGCAAAGCCTCAATACCCAATTCAATGCTCTCCGGCAGTCACCGACCGTGGCGATGGCGGACCGCATCCTGGCGCTAAAAGCCGGCGGGCGCAAGCTGATCGGCCTGCAGGTGGGCGACCCGGACTTTCCGACACCGCCGGCTGTGCTCGAGGTCGCGTTCAAAGCCATGCAGGATGGCTTCACCCATTATGGTCCAAGCCAGGGATATCCCGAACTGCGCCGCGCCGCGGCCCTCAAGCTGGAGCGCGACAACGGCGTTTCTTATGACGCGGATACTGAGCTGCTGGTCACCCATGGCGGCATCCACGCTTATTATCTGGCGATGCAGTCCATCCTGAATCCCGGCGATGAAGTGCTGGTGCCTGACCCGAGCTGGGGGACGCATGCCAACATGGCGACGATGCTGCGCGCGAACGTGATCCGGGTCCCCGCCCCAGCCGAAAACGGGTTCATCCCCCATTTCGAATCCTGGCGAAAGGCTCTGACCGCCCGGACGCGCCTCATCGTGCTGAACTATCCATCCAACCCGACCGGCGCCTACCCGACCCGCGAGTATCTGGGACAGCTGCAGGATTTTGCCGCGCAGCACAATCTATGGGTTGTCAGCGATACGGTCTATGAGAATTTATATTATAGCGAAAAACCAACCTGCGCGGCGGCCTTCGACAGGGCGAGGGAACGCACGATCCTGGTCAACAGCCTTTCGAAGACCTACGCCATGACGGGCTGGCGCGTCGGCTATTTGGCCGCGCCGCAGGCAGTCATCGAGAACGCCTTGAAGGCGGGGCAGAACTCGATCACGTGTGTGGCGCCCTTCGTGCAGAAAGCCGCGGCCTTCGCCCTGACCGATCCAGCCGTTCAGCAGGCTGCAGCCGAGATGCGCGCCGCGTACGCCCGCCGCCGTGAGCTGGTCCTGCGAATTTCGCGTGAACTGGAAAGCGAGAAGATACTGGTCACGCCGCCGCAGGGAGCATTTTATTTCTTTCTTGATTTTCGCCCTTTGAAGATGACCTCGCTCGAGATCTGCGAGCGCATCCTCGAAGAAGCCGGCGTGGGACTGGTGCCTGGCTCCGGCTTCGGCGCGCAGGGCGAGGGTTTCATCCGCATGACGATCGCAGCCTCAGACGAGGAAGTGGAAGCGGGGTTCCGAAAGATCGTGAAGTGGGCGGAGGGACAGTAGTCAGTAAGCAGTGGTCAGTAGGGGCGACCCGCCAGAATGGATTGTGGAGTCTCGCAAATCATGAAGTCGCCCGTACGGCGATGAGGAAACAAACAATGAAAATTGCATTTCAGGGCGAACCGGGTGCGTATAGCGAACAGGCTGTCTTCAATTACTTCGGCGATTTGGAAACACAACCGTGTGAATCGTTCGACGCCGTCTTTGATTCGGTGGTCTCCGGGTCGTGTGAGGCGGGTTTGATCCCCATCGAGAATTCGCTGGCCGGCAGCATCCATCAAAACTATGATCTTTTACTGCGCCATGATCTGCATATCGTCGGCGAGTATCCCCTGCGCGTGCAGCATTGTCTGATCGCCCTGCCCGGTGTGACCAAGGCCGATATCCGGAAAGCCATCAGCCACCCCCAGGCGCTGGGACAGTGTGCGGCCTATCTGCGCCGTCTGGGTGTGAAGCCGGAATCGGCTTACGATACGGCCGGGAGCGTGAAGATGCTGAAGGAATCAGGCGCACGCGACACGGCGGCCATCGCCTCCCGCCGGGCCGCAGAGATTTACGGGATGCAAATCCTCGAAGAGGGAATCGAGGATAACGCCGAGAATTACACGCGCTTCCTGGCCATTTCAAAGACGCCCGCCGCAGGGCCGGATGGTGAAGCGAAGACATCCATTGTATTCACGCTGAAGAACCAGCCCGGGGCATTGTTCAAGGCCCTGAGCGTCTTTGCCCTGCGCGACATCGACCTGACCAAGATCGAGTCGCGCCCGCTGCAGGGCCAGCCCTGGGAGTATCTGTTTTACATTGATTTCATCGGCGCGGCGCATGAGGAGAAGGTCCGCAGGGCGCTGGACCACCTGGGAGAATATGCACTGATGCTGAGGGTGCTGGGGTCATACCCAAGATTTAAGGGATGAAGATTTAGACTTTCACCACTGAGAACACGGAGTTCACGGAGAATTTCAAGATTTTCTCTGTGTTCTTTGTGCACTCTGTGGTAAAAATTTTCTGGCAGGCACCTTCATGAGGATGTGCCTGTTTTACTGTATAATCTCCGGAACCAGGGCAAAACAGCCGGAAGGATCATCCATTGATCGACACAATCCGTCCTTACATCACAAAAGACGAACCGTTCGGTCCGATCGATTCAGTGGACATCGATCCCAAGGATGTGGATGTCATGCACCGGTTGTTCGAACGGCACAACTGGATTTATAAGCATCTCCATCAGAGACCTTCCATCATCATGGGGCGCAAGGGCGCGGGGAAAACCTATTACCTGCGGACCGTTTTCTTCGACAAGCAATATGATTTCTTTACCGAGATCAGGACTGCCCGCCTGCTGGGCCATATTTCCAGCGTCATTCAGGGCATGGCGAACGATGCGGTTTTTCCCGAGACGCTTTCCGAGCTGTGGGAAACGATCCTGTGGACCTGTGTCTTCTCGGAAATTCGCAAACATTCGGTGCTGTTGCCGGAAAAGCGCGCGATCGTCGACGGATACCTCGAAAAGTTGGGCGCCCAGGACAGCGATACTGCCGACGACGTGCTCTGGAAGATTGCCAACCTGTTCGACGAAGTCATGAACAGCGATCCGCGGGACGGCGTCTCGGAAGTCCTGCGGCGCTTCGACCGCGTGACCTTCGATGACGCCCGGTCCGTGGTCGTGGAGAGCCTGCAGGCCTCGAAGCAAAGCTTTGTGATCCTGATGGATTCGCTCGACGATTTCCGCCTGGACATCGACTCGGTCTCGCACTCGCTCCAGGGGCTTCTGAAATTCGTCGGCTCGATGAACAAGCCGCGGGACGTGGTCGACATCCGCTTCTGCCTGCCCTCCGAGCTGTTCCGCCAGATCATCAAGTTCTCCTCCAACCCGAACAAGGATTTCCGGCGGGTCCTGAAGCTGCAGTGGACGGCCAGTGAGCTGGTCCTGATCGGGGCCCAGCGCTTGATGTACTACCTGGCATTGTATTACCCGAGATTCCTGAAAGGCATGCCCCAGCCAGACTTCACCAAGCGGGCCGATGCCATGCTGCTCTTCAGCAAGGTCCTTCCTGAAAAAGTCACCAACCAGGCCGGCTTTCAGGAGGAGACCATGTCGTACATCCTGCGGCATACCCAGCTTCTGCCGCGGCATTTCCTGATGCTGCTGAACTCGGTCTTCAAGGGTTTGACGGGACCGAACCCATTTCCGATCAGCGAAGAAAAGATCCTCAGCGGGGTTCGCAAGGTGGAGGAGTTCATCGTCAGCGAAATCTTTGTGGCATTCAAGTTGATCCATCCCACCGCCGAGATCACCTGCAAGCGCTGCCTGCCCGAGCTTGGACATAAATTCTCGGTTGGCGAGCTTCACCAGGTGTTTACCCGCCACGGCAAGGCTGTCTTTGGCGGGGAGGGCATGTTCGAGTTCCAGCGCATGCTGATCGAGATCGGCGCGCTCGGACGGGTCATTCCCGGCAAGCCTACGGACGTCTACATCAAGGGCAACTTCGAATACACCGTTGCGCACGAGCTGACCATCAGCCACAACGATGAACTCTGCGTCCATCCGCTTTTTTCGGGCATTTTTAGCAACGGCGGCAGGAAGGATCGTCCCGTCTACCCGTATGGAACGGTGCTGGATGACGAGGATTATCGGGATAAGTTTGAGTAAGACGATAGACCATGGACGATGGACGATGAAAAACGATCCCTGGCTGGAAAAGTGGCTGGCATCAATCCGGGAGACGTCAACGAATGGACCTGTCCTTGAACTTGGATGTGGAAATGGGCGGGATACGGTCGATCTGCTGGCGGCAGGTTGTGAGGTCATAGCCACAGATATTTCCGGGGAGAACCTGGCGGAATGTGCGCAGTCTGCTCCCGCTGCCAAGCTGGTTCGGATCGATATCGGAAAACCGCTGCCTTTTGCCGATCACAGCATGCCGGTCATCCTGGCAAGCCTCAGCCTGCATTATTTTTCCTGGGATGTCACTCTGCAGATTGCCTCCGAGCTCAGGCGCTGCATCCGGGCCGGCGGACTCCTGCTGGCCCGTTTCAATTCGATCCACGACCTTCACCATGGGGCAGCTTCCGCGCTCGAGATCGAACCTAATTTTTATCGGGTCGGGATCAGAACCAAGCGCTTTTTCGACGAAACCAGCGTCCGCCTCTTCCTGCAGGGCTGGGAGATCCGGTTTCTCGAAGAAAATGTAATCGACCGGTACCAGAAGCCAAAATGGG
>JBAVVF010000796.1:0-2336 GCA_049697155.1 Anaerolineales bacterium | reverse complement strand
AGATCGAGCTTTCCACGGTGATGGAGACCGAGATCAACCTGCCGTACATCACGGCGGATGCCAGCGGGCCGAAGCATTTGCAGTTGAAACTGAGCCGCTCGAAATTCGAGCAGATGACTGAAGATTTGCTCGAGCGCTGTCGCAAGCCGTTCGAAGCCGCGCTCAAGGATGCGGGCATGGACGCCGGCAAACTCAATGAAGTGGTGCTGGTCGGTGGTTCGTCACGCATGCCGATGGTCCAGGACCTGGTCCGCCGGCTGACCAACGGCAAGGAGCCGAACAAAGGCGTGAACCCGGATGAGGTCGTTTCCATCGGGGCGGCCATCCAGGGCGGCGTGCTTGGCGGGGATGTGAAAGACATCCTGCTGCTCGACGTTACCCCGCTCTCCCTCGGCGTGGAAACCCTCGGCAGCGTGATGACCAAGATGATCGAGCGCAACACGACCATCCCGGTCCGCAAGACCGAAACGTACTCCACTGCGGCAGACAACCAGACAGCCGTGGATATCCATGTGCTGCAGGGCGAACGCTCCCTGGCCTCCGATAACATGTCGCTTGGACGCTTCCGCCTCGACGGGATCCCGCCGGCACCGCGCGGCATACCTCAGGTCGAAGTGACCTTTGACATCGACGCCAATGGCATCCTGAACGTCACGGCCAAGGACAAGGCCACCGGCAAGGAACAGAAGGTGACGATCACCGCCTCGACCAACCTGAACAAGGGCGACATCGACCGCATGGTCCAGGAAGCCCGCCAGCATGAAGCGGAAGATAAGAAGCGCCGTGAAATGGTCGATGCGAAGAATACGGCTGACAGCCTCGTCTATCAGACGGAGAAGGCGCTGCGTGACCTGGGCGATAAAGTTCCGGGCGCCGAGGCGCAAAACATCCAGAGCAAGATCGACGCGCTCAAGTCGGCCGCGCAGGGCGACGATATCAACCGCATCAAACAGGCCAGCGAGCAGGTGGAGCAGGCCTTCCATGCCCTCAGCCAGCAGCTTTACTCGCAGGGACAGCCCCAACCGGAAACACCCGGCGGGCCGCCTCCCCAGGGGAATGGTGACGATGTCATCGAAGGTGAAGTGAAGGAATAAGATTAAAACACAACCTTGCGAAGGTTTCTAACCTTCGCAAGGTTTTTATTTAAACAGGCTACTGGCCTGCTGCCTGCTTCAGTAATGCGATGATGATTTCCGTGTATCCGCTCAATACTTCCTTTTGGTATGTTTCCGCCAGAGCATTGTAGCTGTCCCTGTCCGTCTCCTTGGCGAGTGCCTGTTTTACCTCGTCCGGGATCGGCTCCGTATAGTTAAGCTCGATGACCCTGGCTTTGCTGAGGACCGCCACGCTGCTGCTCCAGTTGAGGAAGATGGTCTCCGTGGCGATCACGTTCCTGCCAATCTCGTCACGGTCCCCGCTATGAACGTACATGCACCCGCCCAGCACGCCGATGTAGTCGTAGTAGAGTTTCTCGAGCGACAGCTCGAGCAGAAAGGGATCTGCCGCGGGGTATTTTTCAATCAGCGGTGCAACGGCGGCGTCAAGCATGACGTTAACGAGTTCATCACAACTCTGCCTGGCAGCGGTGATCAGCACGGCGAAGTAATTTTTAGCTGCCTGGCCTTCATAATATGTGATGCGAAATTCGGTGTCCTCCATTCCAAGTCGAAACTCACATTCGCGGCCGAAGCTTGCCCTGTTCAGTGTCCCCTTGGTAACGCTGTGAGCGAAGGCTGCCTCCACCTGGGGTTTGGTCAACAGGCGGCAGGGATCGTCATCCCTGATTACCAGATTGCCCTCTGGCACGGTCTGCGTGGCGACAACCGTCCCTGCAAGGATGGGCGCTACGATGGTGGGGGACTGGGCCCGATTCGAGGGCGCGCAAGCCGGGACTGCCAGCACGATCAGAAACATCAGACTGAATAATTTGTAATAATTTTTAGCATAACCTTGCCTCATTCCTGCTCCTCTCTCGAATAATTTATTCTATTGGATTCATTATAAGGAGCGGCGCGCCAAGATTCAACCGTCATTCGGGTGATTTTTATCCAAATCAGGCTTCCATTTGAGCGGAAAAATAAAAACCTCGCGCAGGCATGCCTGCGCGAGGTTGGCTTTTCAGAACGACCAGTGGTCGCTTTACATGATCCGTATTATCCCTGCTGAGGTTGTGTCGGCTGAGGCTGCGCGGCAGGACGCGGCGCGGCATGTGGAATCTGGGCAACGGATATTGCCTGTGGTGTGCCAGGTTGAAGTTGGGCAGCGGGTTTGACCTGGCTTGTGACCAGTTGAGCGATAGGACGCGGCTGGGGCGCGGCATGTGGAATCTGCGGCGC
>JBAVVF010000795.1:0-3467 GCA_049697155.1 Anaerolineales bacterium | reverse complement strand
GTATCTTCGTTTCCTTCGACCCGGATGTGGTCCAGACCCATTTCGGGGACGCATGGTTGTTTCCATATTTGCTGGAGCTATCACAAAAAACAGGAATCCCTTTCAATCCCAACCGAGACCTGTCCCTGCCGGTTTTGCGCCGAAAGGAAGTCGACTTCTTCAACTACGGCCGCGCGCATTACAGGGCTCCACAGGTTCATTTACGCGGGCGCTGGCATGTCGACGTGGAGAACTGCATGACCTATAACCAGTATCAGTTGATCGGCGCCATTGAACAGACACGCCTGAGCAACCTTCCATTGCAGGAAGTGACCCGCCGGTCCCCGGGCGCCGCGATGGCTGCCATGCAGGTCCTTACAGCGATGAAGAACGACACGCTCATTCCCTACCAGCACCAAAAAGGCGAAATCCCCAAGACGTATAAGCAGTTTATTCGAGCGGATCGCGGTGGATTGATCATTCAACCCAGGCCGGGGGTTTTCCAGAATGTGGCCATCCTGGACTTCAGTTCCATGATGCCCTCTCTGATGATCAAGTACAACATTTCGCCTGAGACAGTAGTCAGCATGGAAACGGAAGGAGAAGGGTTTGAGATCCCAGAGCTGGGAGTAAAGGTACTCTCTGGTCCTGGTCTTATTCCCCAAACGATAAAGCCGATGCGGGACAAGCGGCTCGCTCTCAAACAACTTCTAAAAACTGTTGACAAAAATGATCCCCGTTATCGCGGCTTGCGCCGGCAGTACAAAGTGGTTTCCAAATCGTTCGAGCGTAAGGCCGTTGCAGATGCAATGAAATGGCTCGGCGTTGTCTGTTACGGGCGCCTGGGTTTTGCGAACGCGACCTTTGGACGGATCAACTCTCATGAGGTTGTCTCCTATGTTTCGAGAAAAACGGTCACGAAAGCTAAATTGATTGCTGAAGAAATGGGCTTTGATGTACTGCATGTATATGTGGACAGTCTCATGCTTACTCGCGCTGGCGCGTCCCAGGAAGATTACCTGGCACTGGCAAATGAAATCAAGCGGGAAACACAATTGCCCATAGACCTGGAAAATACGTATTCATGGTTTGCTTTCCTGAGTTCCCGCGAGAATCCAAACATTTCTGTCGCGAACCGCTTCTACGGTATCGCAGCAAATGGCGAACATAAGATCCGCGGCATTGCCTTGCGCCGCGGGGACACTCCTCGTTTTGTTGCAGACACGCAAAGGCAGGTGATCGAGATTCTGTCAAAAGAGGCGGACCCGGCAAAGGTCCTAAATCGTTTACCTGAAGCACTGGAGTTTGTTCAAACAAAAATGGAAGCTTTGAAAAAGAGAGTGGTTCCTCTCGATCAATTAGTCGTGACACAAATCTTGAGTCGAGACCTGGATCGCTTCAGTGTTTTATCCCCTGTTGCAGTAGCCGCCAGGCAATTACAGATCGCCGGCAAAGAACCTAAACGGGGACAAAGAATAAGGTTTGTCTATATCGCGCCCGGTCCTGGGGTACATGCGTGGGATCTTGGCACTGGGTCGGATTCGCGGATTATTGACATGCTCAAATACAAGGAACTCACTTTTCGGGCAGTGTATGAAATCATCCAACCCTTCGGGATTACAGAGAGAGTTGCGCGGAACTGGATTTTTGACAAAGCCAGCTATGTGGCGCCTGGAGAGCTGATTGCCCCAGCCAGGCGATTGGCAAAGCAAGAATTACCAATACTGGCCGACTTACCTTTCCTGCGTGTTGACACTTTCTAGCCCGACCAGAACAATACAATAGGGACAAATATTTCGAGCTGCTGTTATGCATCTCGTAATGCTTTTAAGATCTGATAGTGATAAAATACGAAACGGATCGCTCAGGGTGCCCCCCTCACCCTGAACGATCCATTTTTTTTGGAAATTCACTTCCTGGTCGACCATCAAGGTGCCCAAAATGGCCCGCTGAACCGGGCAATCCCCGTGTCGATCGCGAGGGCGATGAACATCACCAAATTCCCGATCAACACCACGGGCCAAACCAGCCACGGCGTGACAAAGTGGGCGACGCTCGTCGCGAACAGCGCGCCGAGAAAGTCATAATCCAAGATTCGCTCAACCATGCGCTCTTCTGAAACCGGCCCAACTCGCGAACATGCGGCGGCTGCCCAGTGCCTACCCTGCCAATTATGCGCTCGTGCCCGCCCTTTCCCCTGCCCCCTCCGATCCAACCCACCTCACCCGGCTAAGTTAAATAGCCCCTGCTTTTCGCTCTGCCGGCTCTGGCGTGCCCCCCCAAAACTGATCCAACTTTTGAGTTAGGATTGGTGAAAGGAGACAGGCCAAATGGCAAGGAAACACTTTACGACCGAACAGATCATCAGCAAGTTGCGGGAAGCGGAGGTGCTGCTCAGCCAGGGGAAGACCGCGGCTGAAGCAAGCCGAGCGATCGGGATCAGCGAACAGAGCTACTATCGCTGGCGCAAGGAATACGGGGGTGTGAGCACCGAACAAGTGCATCGTCTGAAAGAATTGGAAAAAGAGAATGCCCGCTTGAAGAGATTGGTGGCAGATCTGTCCCTGGACAATGCGATCCTGAAAGAGACGGTCAAGGGAAACTTCTAAGCCCGGACAGACGCAGGCAGGCGGTGCAGGCTGCTCAGGAAACATTCCAGCTTTCCGAAAGAAGGGTCTGCCGGGCTCTTGGACAACCGCGTTCGACACAACGATATCAGAAGCGCCGAACAGGCGAAGAAGAGAGTCTGGTGCGGCGGGTGGCAGAACTGGCCAGCCAGTATGGACGTTACGGATACCGACGCATCACCGCTCTCTTGCACAGCGAGGGGTGGCAGGTAAACCACAAGCGCGTGGAGCGAGTTTGGCGTCGGGAAGGGCTGAAAGTGCCTGCCAGACAACCGAAACGGGGTCGTTTGTGGCTGAACGATGGGTCCTGCCTGCGGTTGAAGCCTGAATTCCCGAACCATGTCTGGAGCTATGACTTTATGTTCGAACGAACCTACGATGGACGAGCCTTTCGGATCTTGAACGTGATCGATGAGTTCACCCGGGAAAGTTTGGCGGTGAGAGTGCAGCGCCATCTGGGTCATGAGGAGGTTCAGGACTGCTTGACACAGTTGTTCTGCCACCGCGGGGTTCCGGTCCATATCCGTTCGGACAATGGACCCGAGTTCATTGCCCAGGCGTTGCGAGAATGGCTGAGCCAGCTCAGCGTGAAACCATTATTCATCGAGCCAGGCAGTCCCTGGGAAAACGGATATGTAGAATCGTTCAACAGCAAGATGCGCGACGAACTACTGAACCGGGAGATCTTTTACACCCTGCAGGAAGCACGGATATTGATCGAACGTTGGCGGAACGAGTACAATCATGTCCGACCTCACAGCTCACTGGGGTACCGTCCTCCGGCACCCCAAACCTGGTTGCTACCATCCCTGGTGCAGGCAGGACTACCATAATCTCTGGTACATATTATTGGGGCAGGTC
>JBAVVF010000794.1:0-12376 GCA_049697155.1 Anaerolineales bacterium | reverse complement strand
CCGAAGAACTGAATGAGGCCGCCGCCGTAGATGGAGCAAATGCCTTCCAGCGGTTTTGGCATATCCGCCTTCCCTTGCTGCGACCAGCAATCCTGGTCGCACTCATCATCCGGACCGTGGAAGCTTTCCGCGTATTTGATATCGTATACATCATCACCAGCGGAGGGCCGGCCTCAAAAACGATCACGATCTCATACTTGACTTATTTGTACTCATTTTCATATGGCAAACAAGGTACCGGCGCTGCTCTCTCTTTCCTGATCTCCATTTGCACGATCATAATAGCCATCTTTTATATTCGTTTTCTTTATCGGCCCGAGGAGACACAATCATGAATTATCGAAAGTTTTTGCGCAAACTGGTTTTGTTTCTACTGACCATACCGGTTTTGTTATTTATCTTTTTCCCGGTCCTCTGGCTATTTAGTGCAAGCTTATCCACTCAGGTCGAATTATTTACAGTCCCTCCCCATTGGATTCCTGCGCATCCCACCTTTCAAAATTATCTCGATATTATTTTCCCCAGTCAGGCAGCCTCCTCAGTGCCACGCACGTTCGGTATTGCTCTAATAAATTCGATAAAAATTGCCTCAGCCGTAACATTTATCTGCATTATTCTCGGCAGTCTGGCAGCCTATGCGCTCGTTCGCATTCCGTTCAAATTTAACATCCCAATCCAAATTGGCATTTTAGGGACGCGCATGATCCCTGAAGTCTCACTGATCATTCCCCTTTTCATTTTTGCTTCCAGATTGAATTTGATTAATAAACCTATTGTTCTGATCATCACGTATATGAGTTTTGCCCTGCCTTATGCAATCTGGATGATGGCCGCATTCTTCCAGACGGTTCCAATCGAACTCGAGGACGCAGCGCGCCTCGATGGGTGTTCACGCCTGGGAATTTTATTCCGGGTCGTAATGCCTATCTCTGTACCTGGACTTATCTCAACAACTATGTTTGTCTTTTTAGTTGCCTGGGATGAATTTTTCTATGCCCTCATTTTCACAAGCACACTGGCTGCCAAGACAGCTCCTGTAGCAATTGCCGAGTTCATCGGTCGCTTTGCAGTGAATATCAATGGCATGATGGCTGGCGGTATTTTAGCGGCTGTCCCACCTGTTCTGCTGGCACTCATCTTCCAACGTTACATTGTCAGCGGATTAACAGCAGGGGCGGTGAAAGGATAACTCATCAAAGACAATAATTTTCCATTTAGCTTTAGGCTTGCGTGATAACACCCCCGGCACAGCAGAGGCCCTTGAAGACCAAGCCTTTCGCGCTGATGTTATCTCACGCATGGCGTTGGAGCGTATCGGCGAGCCTATAGAGGTCGCGAGTGCGGTCGTGTTCCCTGCTTCGCCTGCTGCCTCTCTCATCACAGGCGATCCGCTCCCCCTTGACGGTGGTTGGACAGCACGTTAGCAGAATTTATCTTCTCTTCAAGAGAAGTCATTACCATGCATATTGGTTGACGCACTGTGAGCAGCCAAGGCAGCTGTTCAAGGCATGGTTTTAGTACAAATCCAGAAAGGAGGTGGCATCAATTATTCATGTCGTTCTACTCCACATACACGGTGAGATTGTATGGGTTACCATTTTATCAATTAGAAATGTTTTATAGACTAGGAATAAAACACAAACCAGATGAAGAGGCAAGGCAATCAAAACCCAGGTATGTGGATCTGTCTTTGGAAGACAGAGTGATGTCAGTTTTCAAATCCTAGCATGACGTACTGTCATCAAAACAAAGATGACGGAAAGGGAAATTCCCATGCAAAAGCAAAATCGTCTGTTCATAATTCTGACAGCTGTGCTGGTGTTAGCATTTATGCTGAGCATCATGGGAGAATCTGCAAGCGCAGGCAGTCCAAACGCTCCAAGGACCAAGACACCAACGCCTACTACGATCGGGCCGACCTCTACAGCAGGACCGACCCAAACCCCTGGGCCAGTACCTACTGTCAGTTCCATTGAGTTAACTCAAGGCTGGTCGCTCAGGTCAGCACTCAATCTGACCGATCCCGGCACGATCATTTCTGCGGCTGGCTATAACGTCTCCGCTTGGTATCCAATCACGGTGCCCTCCACGGTCATGGCGGGTCTGGTTGCCAACAACGTGTACCCAAACGTTTTCTTCGGAACCAACCTTCAATCCGTCCCCGATTTGACAACTCAGAACTGGTGGTACCGCGGAGAATTCAATGCGATCGCTGATGTAGCCGGACAGCAGTACTGGCTCCGGTTCAAGGGCGTCAACTATCGCGCCCAGATCTGGCTCAATGGGACTCTGCTCGACGCGAATGCTGTCGGCACCATGGTCATACATGAGTACAACGTGACCAATCTGATCAACAAGGGTGGGGCGAATGCCGTGGCACTGCTGGTCACACCACCCGGCCACAAGTGCGTTGATCTATCCTTCTGCACGGTGGACTGGAATCCCGAAGCGCCAGATATGCAAGCCGGGATTTGGGGAAAGGTCTTGCTGGATACGACTGGCGCAGCTGCACTGCGCGATCCGTTCGTGAAAACGGTTTTGCCGTTGCCCGCGACCAACTCCGCCGACCTGACTGTATATGTGGATGCGCTTAATGGGACGAACACCACCCTCGCTGGTACGGTCAATGGTACGATCGCCAAGGCAGGCTATCCAACAATCACCTTCAGCCAAAACGTCATACTAGCCCCTAATCAGCGCAAGGAAATCATCTTCGACCCAGCGACGTTCACACAATTGCACGTTCTTAACCCAGCGCTATGGTGGCCCTATCAGTTTGGCACCCCGGAACTGTACGACCTTAGTATTTCGTTCACAGCTGACGGGCAAACCTGGGACAGCAAGGCTATCAAGTTCGGCGTCCGGCAATTCACTGATTACCGGACAACAGTCCAGGGCGTTTCGTTCGCTGGCTACAAAGTCAACGGACAGAATATCTTTTTCCGCGGTGGCGGCTACATGTGGGACATGTTCGCGCGCTGGGATACCAAGACCAATGAAACCCACATGAAATACGTGAAGGACATGGGCCTTAATACAGTTCGTTTTGAGGGTAACCTTGGCAATGAAGAGATGTACGACATCGCCGACCGCGAAGGTATTATCCTGATGCCAGGCTTCGTCTGCTGCAGCGCCTGGGAGAACGACACCTGGAACGCGGAGCAGGAACAGGTTGCCCATGCTTCTTTGGACAGCCAGATGCGGAACCTGCGCGCCCACGCCAGCCCCTTCGTTTGGGCATATGGGAGTGATTGTCCGGTCAACGCCACACATCTACAGCAGTACAAAGACATCGCAGCCAGCCTTCATTGGCAGAATCCCACGCTGGATAACGTCGCCACTTGGTGCAACGCCAACGCTGGAGTGAAGATGGATGGTCCATATGTGTGGGAGCCGCCGGTCCTACTCTGGGATACCATCAAACCCCAGGCAGGTAGCGCCTTCGGCACCAACGCCGAAGAAGGGTTTGAGTCCGTGCCTCCCGAGGAGAGCTTGCGAAAGTTCCTTGCACCTGCTGATCTCTGGCCGATTGGCGCAACCTTTAACTACCATTCCGGCGGTGCAGGCACGCCCTTCGACAACGTTACGGCCTTCACCAAGGCTATAAACAACCGCTATGGCGCAACCAGCGACATTACGGATTATGCCAGAAAGGCTGAACTGTTGAACTACGAATCCGAGCGCGCCTTCTTTGAAGCTTGGAACGGGCACGAGTTCACCGGACCGGATGCGACCTTTGGAGTGATCTTCTGGATGCAGAACAACTCCTGGCCGTCAGTGCACTGGAATCTATATGACTACTACTTCAAACCCGGTGGCGGAACCTACGGGACGAAGAAGGCCAATGAGCCTCTACACGTCTTATATGACTATTACGGCAAGAATGTGAAGGTCGTCAACTCAACGCTGACAGCCTATAACAACATGACTGCTTCCGTGACAGTTTACAACATACCGGATCTGACACAGCAGTATACCAATCAGGTAATGCTGAATGTGCCAGCCAACGCTTCAACGCAGGTATTCACGATTCCTACCATTAGCGGACTGACGACAACATACTTCGTTCGATTACAACTTAAAAATTCGTTGAACGAAGTAGTGAGCACCAATCTCTACTGGTATTCAACGAGTCCAGATACACTTGGGAATAAGTCGAACTGGTATTCGACGGCTGTGTCGAATTATGCCAACCTTACAGGGCTCAACAATCTTGCCTCGAATAGCGACCTGACAGCTTCAACTTCGCGGACAATTGCTAACGGACAGGAAACCGTGACTATTACACTCAATAACACAAGCGCGAGTAATATTGCATTTTTCGTGCGGGCCGAGATCACAGCAGGGAACGGTGGTCTAGAGGTATTGCCGGTAACATACACCGATAATTACATCTCCCTCTTTCCAGGTGAATCAATCACGATTACATCCAACTATGCAACAGCAGATCTTGGTGGTCAGGCACCCTATCTCAGAATCAAAGGCTACAATGTACCGCAGTTTTCAATAAACGTGCCATAACCTTCCTGGATTCAAATTGCTACATAAAGGGATGGTTGAAAAGCCGTCCCTTTATTAATTTTGACTTTCAGGTTGTGTGGTTACGCAACAGCATATAAGCTGGGCTTTATCCAAATGATAAGCCTGAAAATGCGTGAAGTGAGCGAGGAATGGGGTAACCAGCATGAATTGCCTGTAGTTTTCAGACGTTGGTCCGAAATAAGGAGCCGCAAAAAAGTGTTGCATAAAGAGAGTTTCCTTCACGAGCGCCAGACAGACTGCGAACATCTTGGCAGAAATCAACAACGAGAGCAGGTCGAGAGTAACGCTTTGAGCGCTAAACTTCCTTGTTACTGGATACGGTTTGTTTCGAATTCGTTATGTGCGATGAGTTGGTGAATTTACCATTCATTCGCCATCTCAAAGTGGATAATTATGTCGGGAAAATTACCAGGCTTCAACTTGTACTTGCTCCCGAATATGCGCAAACTCCTCAAATGCGAATTGTCCCCCACCGGCTGAAAGCGCGTTTGCAGTTCCTGCTGCGATGGCATCGCGTAGGACTTCGGGCCAATACTTGCCACCATCCAATGCGCTGACAAGCCCGCCCAGAAATGAATCTCCGCTACCCACTGTGCTGATCACGCGCACGCGCGGGCCCTGGGCATGCCATCTTCCCTCATTCGTTGCAAGCAGCGCTCCAGCAGATCCAAGAGTAATTACACCAGCGGTGACGCCGCGCTCACCAAGCATGACCAGCGCACGCCTGGCAGAAACCACATCTTTTACTTCGAATCCGAGCGACTGACCAATTTCATCCCCATTCACTTTAATACAGACACCGGGAACAGTCAGTGCCACATCCAATGCACGACTACTGGTGTCCACCCAAACCTGCTTACTGGTAGCAACCAGCATACTTAACAATCCCTGCACGTCATTAGCAGGAGAATTAGGGGGCAAACTGCCGCACACACACACCATAGCTGCAGAGGAAATATATTTTTGCACATCCCGTTGCAGCCGCTTCCAGTCTCTTTTGGAGACAGATGTGCCTGGTTCATTGATCACAGTAGCGTCGCCTTTTGGCGAGACAAGAATGGTACAAGTACGTGTTTCAGACTTAACCCATGTCCAGGAAAATTTCAGCTCTGCATTTTGCGCCAGGTCTTCCAGCAGGTGACCGGCATGCCCCCCTGCAAAACCCATACACAATGGTTCGCCACCAAGTATGCCTATGGCACGCGCCACATTCAACCCTTTGCCTCCCGCAGCGACAATGATCTGCTCTGCGCGATGAACACTGCCCAGGACCAGGCTGGGCAAAATGATCGTGCGGTCTATGGCCGGGTTTGGGGTAATACAGATGATCATTTCAGAAAAGCCAGCGCTTGATCAAGTGTCGGTTGTGCCGCCGTTCCACCTGAGGCCCGCATCGAGAGCGCGCCGCATACCGTAGCCAGCCGCAAAGACTTTTCCAGGTCCCAGTGATTGAGATAGCCATACAGAAATCCTGCATCGAAGCTATCGCCCGCCCCGATAGTATCGACAATATTCACCGGGATGGATGGGGTAAAGATGGTCTTATCTTTTGTCTGCAGAGCTGCGCCGTCTGCGCCTAGTTTGATGGCGACAAGCCTGCTTTTGCTCGCAAGCTGCTCTGCAGCGGATTCAATATCATCGAACCCCGTAATCGAAAGTGCTTCAGTTTTATTTGGGAAAAATATATCTGTGACTGAAAGCAGGTTGCCGAAGCCAATCCATTTTTCAGTTGGGTCATAATTTGTATCAAGCGAAGTGGTCAACCCGAACGAGTGTGCGCGGTGAAAAAGGGCAGGCAAGTCAGGTTGAAGTTTGGTTTGTAAAAAATAGGAGGCAACATGCAGGTGGCGCGTTTGTCGAAGCAAACGATCAGGGATGTCTGAGGCTTGTAGATCGGCGATCAAGCCGAGGTGAGTCAGAATCGCCCGGTCCGCAACCTGGTTGAGGATCACGCTCAATCCCGTTTGCCCATCTTTGCGGAGGATGACATTGGAAACATCCACACCGCGCTGTTGCATCTCATCGAGCATGAAGTGTCCGAAGACATCGTCGCCGCACACGCCAATAAATGCGACCTTCAATCCGAGCCGCGCCGCGCCACATGCAAAGATAGCCGAGGAGGAACCGACAGCAAGAGTGGATGAAGTAATCAGTTTTTCAACCTGACCAAATTCGGGGTTTATATTGCCCGTTAGAATCAGATCAGGGTTGATTTCACCCGCCACAAGAATATCAAAAGATGTATCGAGTGTCATTGGTAGGCTAGTAGTTCTTATACCAATCGAAGAGTGCCTCGGCCGAGTAGAAATTGGTGTAGGGTCTTGCGAGTGCGTGGCATAATGATGTAAGACGTGAGATCCGTTGACGCGCAGTGGTACGCAGGAATTTGCTTCGCTCATCGCCATCCAGCATGACCGCTTCTTTCCAAACTGCGCGGCCCACGGCGATACCGCTTGCGCCCGCCTTACAGGCGATTGTCACCTGTTGAAGAAAGACTTCATAATCCACAGCAGCTGACAGGAGAATCCACGGGGCAGTGGATGTGGCAGAAATTTCCGCACACGCATCAGCCCAGACCTTTTGATCTCTTTCTCCTGCATCGAGGGGAAACTCTGCTTTGAGAATATCCACGCCCAGCGGCGTCAATCGTCTCGCGGTTTCCACCACTACATATCTTTTCTCATCCGAGGAAAGTTTTTTGTTTTCATTCAGTGAATACGATAACGGCTCAAGCATGAGCACGAGGTCGCACTGTCTGCAATCATCTGCGGTTTTTTTTGTGAACAGCTCAATCTCAGATGCGGTCTGTGCGTCAGGGTGATAATACACGAGCAATTTGACCGCGGAGGCGCCCATGCGCTTAGCTTTCTCCACTGACCAGCCCGGGATGAGCTGCGCCTGGCGTGCGGTCGCGTCACCAGTGTAGCCCGTCGATTCGACGGCAACCACTAAGCCGACATTATTTGGGATGGCGCGTTCCGCCACGGCTTGTGCTGCGGATACTTCAGGGTCAAGCAGAACAGCCGTCGCCTTTGAAGCAAGCGCGGAAGTCACATCCAGTTTGAAGCGCGAGAGTTCTTCGTCGCTGACGAAAGCAGGATTCGCTTTGCGCAGGTTTTGACGATGGTCAAGTGCCAGAGCAGTGATGGTGCCGCGACGCGACGAGATTTGTTGAAGCCCGCGCAGCTTGCCGATGGAGATGGGTCTCATATATCAGGTTCCAGATTTCGTTGAAAAGAGGAAAGGGTCAATCCCCTTTCCTCTTTTCAATTATAAGTTAGCGGACTTCATCCGCGCCGAGGTCAATCGCCGCGCCTTGAATGCGGGTTTGGCCATCAATATCAAGCGTGCCAGACTCGCTGAGGTTCTGTCCGCGGTAAATCGCGGGCGATGAAGATTGCAGGTGCAAATCGCCCGCGGCAGGATTCACCAACAACGGGTCTATGCCGGCCAATCCGTTCGCGTCGTTGCCCGAGCCAGCCTGATACGCGGCGAAGGTCGAGTAGGTGACTCCCTTCCAGATCCAGGTACCCGCCGTCCCGCCGCCAGAGGCGAAGTACATGTTGTAGCCCACTACATTGCCGGTCATCACCGCACTCCAACTTTCGATGTAACGCTTGAACGCGTTGGCAGAGATAATGTTGTTTTTGATGATGTTGTTGCGCGTGTCAAATTGGATATACAACTCTGCGCCCCAATCGCCCTGGGTGAAATTGTTATATAGCGTGTTGTTGGCGATCACACAATTCTCGGTGCTTCCGCGTTTTGTATCATATCCACCCATGGCGATGCCAGCCTGCGTGTTGTTGTAGAAGAAGTTGTTGCGAAGAGTGATGTAACTTGTGTTCCTGCCAGCGTGCTCACTCGCAAGCTCGATACCTATGTTGGAATGATGGACGATATTGCGTTCTACCAGAATGCGCGTGCCGCCATCCACATAGATGCCCCCCGCACTGCGTTCGTTGCCATATGCAGGATTGCCATACGAGTTGATGTTATACACGAGGTTGCCGGTCACAGTTCCATCGCGGGCGCGGTCCACATCCGGATTCGGATTCTCGCCTTCGAAGCCGATGAAGTCAATGCCAATGTTGTCGTTATCGTGCACGATGTTGTTTGACACGGTGAAGAATTCAACATTGCCATTCAACACCATCGACTCGCTCCAGCCGAACTGTCCGTTATAGACTTCATTGCCGTCAATGATGATATCGTGAATGGATGCATTCGGGTCACGCCCATACACGGCGATACCATGCGCGCCACAACGTCTGCAGCTGTTTTCAATGTCATGCACTTTGTTGTTGCGGATTTCGATGAACGCGCCGTTGCCGCGCACCGAAATTCCCTGCGGGAAGGCGGAGGAGACTCCGCCCGCTTTCAGGTTGCGGATTTCAAAGCCAATCAGCTTGACATACTGCTTATTCTCGATGGTTACAAGTCCCGTCTCGCCGCTGATAGGGAGTCCTGTACCATCAAGGATGGGCGCGTGCCCTGTATAATTTTGCAGAACGATGTAACTTCCGTCCGTTCCTGAGCGAGGGAATGTCACCTTTTCATTATAAATGCCGTTCATTACGTGAACGGTACTCCCTGCGCCGACGCGATTCAGTGCGTATTGAATGTGCAGCCATGGTGCGGCAAGCGTACCCGCATTCGCGTCGTTACCGCTCATCGAAACATAGTAGTTGCCAGGCGGCACCGTAGAAACGGGCGTAGGCGTGACAGCAGGCGTCGGAGTTTTGCGTGCAGCGAGCGGGGACGCTTGTGCGTTGGTCAAATTGATCATCCACAGGCTCGCGATGAGAGCGATAGCCAATAGCAGACTTGAAAAAAGCCTTTTGCGAATCATACTCCATCTCCTTTGCCGAATACGATATCCACGACACCGCGTATCCGCGTGCCTGACAGGGACATGGATATCGGTGAACGCACCCCGCCACGCGCCAACGATAGGGAATCGATCAGCCTGATTTTATATGTGTGGTGCACCTCCTTGGCGGATCATGGGCAGACAACCCGATAAGCAGTGAGGATGCGATGCTTCTGAATGATACTAAAACCAAGTTCCCTGGCTTTTTTGCAGGCAGCGGCGAAATCCACGCCAGTGTCATCATATTCCGCCGCAAAGACGGGTTTGCCTGCCTGGATAAAAGGCAACATCTTTTCGTGCCAATCATAGAAAAAATAATCTTCGATGATGGCAAAATCGAAATGGTCAAGCAAATCTCCGACCTGATCAGCCGCATTCTTGATGCCGATCGCGAGTCCGCGCTGATGAGCTTCGTCCGCGAGCCAGAGGGCGTATTTCAACTGGTCGTCATAGCTGATTGGGAAGCCGGTGTTGTTTGTATAGATTTCCATATTATCCGGCTCGACCGCGTCGAAGCCTTTGGCTTTACAAATATCCAGACGGGCGCGCAGAATTGGTTCGAGCAAATCCATGCGGCGAATATCCAGCCACTTTTCCCCGGGCCAACCTTCGTAGTCAGCACCCAATACTTCAGGCGGGAACTGATCCTTATCGGGTCGCCAATCCTCCCATGAGCCAACATTGATGTATCCAATGACTCTGCGCCCTTTGGCATGCAGGTCGGCAATGACAGAAGCGTCATTATCGAAGATGTCAATGTCATAGACATCAGCATCAATGGATGTATCAACAGGCGGCTCGGAAAGCTGCCATTGCCAGGTGAGCTCCACGCGGGGTCGCCACCAGTCTGAAAAGTTTGGTGTATTACGCACAAAGATTGAGTCAGTCATCGGGCAGGTAAGGATGAATCGGCAGCCTATACCGCATGATGTTTGAATTGCGGCAGGTAGTTCTTGTGCTGCGCGAAGAGTTCGTTCGTCATTTGGCGGATCTCCTCGAGGGACAGGACCGCTGAAGTAAGTGGGTCATGTGCAATTGCCCGGTAGACCATCGTCGGGTCGCCTGCAATGGAAGCCGTGATCGCCATCTCTTCGATGCCGCTGGAAAGCTGCGTGAGCAGCGCGCATTCCGCGGGCAGCGCGCCGACATGGATGGGATGGAAGCCAGCCTTGTCCACAACGACAGGCACTTCGACGCACGCACCTTCAGGCAGGTTGCTGATGAGTTGGGTATTGCGGACATTCCCATTGAACTTGAACATCTCGCCGCCTCTCAGCGCGTTGATGATGTAGGCTGCGTATTCATGACCGCGTTCGAGGTCCTCAGCGGTGAGAGGTTGTGCGAGTTGCTCCCTGACCTGGTCCTGCCAGGTGGCTTCATTGTGCTGATACTCCTTGAGGATGTATGCGTATTCGCCGGGATTCCAGCCTGTTCCGTGCGTGCAGTATTTTTCGATGAGCTCAGGGCGCTTGCGGAACCACGGGTTGTATTCCGAGTTGTGCCCGCTCGACTCGGTGACGTACTTGCCGAGCGCAAGATACATCTCATTGCGGACAGGTTCGGTGTTGTAAATTTCGGGTCGCTCGGTGATGGCTTTGTGGATAAGCGGATAAGCGTCCCTGCCATTCCACTTGTATTCAAGGTACCAGGCCTGATGGTTGATGCCCGCGCAAAGGTAATCAATTTCATCGAATGGCGCGCCGATCCATTCGGCCAGCATCATGGCCGTGCCCTGCACGGAATGACATAAACCTGTCACCTGAATAAATGTCTGGCGCTGCAGCGCCGCGCACAACATCGCCATTGGATTGGTGTAATTCAACAGCACAGCGTTCGGGCAGTATTTCTCCATGTCGCGAACGATGTCCAGCATCGGGTTGATCGTGCGCAAAAAGCGGAAGATGCCGCTGGGGCCGCGTGTATCGCCGACGTTGATATCCACACCGTATTTTTTGGGGATCTCGATGTCATGCCGCCAGACGTCCGTGCTGCCGGCCAGGATGGTGGTTAGAACGACGTCCGCTCCTTTGAGCGCTTCGGCTCGATCCAGCGTCGCTTCCACCTTCGCCGGGCGCTTTCCCGCTTCGATCAGGTTTTCGACTCCCTTTTTTGCCCATTCGAGCCGCCCGGCGTGGATATCCATCAATGAGAGGGTGGCATCCTGTAAAAGCGGAAAGGTGAGGATATCGCGCACGAGTTCGCCCGTAAAGCCCAAGCTGCCAGCACCGATGAATGTAATTTTGGTCATAAATTCTCCAGGGTCTTTATTATCGTTTGACTCCGCTCAGGGCAATCCCTTCGATGAACTGCTTTTGAGCAAAGAAGAATACGAGCAACAGCGGCAGGATGCTAATCAACGCGCCTGCCATTAACACGGTAAACTTTCCGCCGTGTGACATCTGCTGTTGGAAGAAGGCGAGTCCGACAGTTAGCATCGTGTTTGGGACAGAGGGCATATACACGAGCGGATGCAGCAGATCATTCCATGCACCCTGGAAAGTGAAGATGGCAAGAGCCGCCAGTGCCGGTTTGCCCAGCGGAAAATAGATCTTCCAGAAGATCTGGATCAGTGAGGCGCCATCCACGCGGGCAGCATCCACCAGGTCACGCGGGATCGTGAGGAAATATTGTCGGAGCAGGAACGTCCCAAAAGCGCCTCCCCAAAACGCGGGCAGCCAGAGTGGAACGCTTGTCCCAATCAGATGCAGGTACTTGAAGATGATGAAGTTCGGGATGAGGGTTACTTGAGGCGGGATCAGCATGGTCAACAACAGGAGCGTAAACAGCAGGTCACGTCCTCTGAATTTGACAACAGCAAAGCAGAATGCCGCCATGGCGCAAGTGAGTAGTTGGCCAGCGGTAATTAAGATGGAGATATACGCGCTGTTCCAAAAGAGCAAAGGGAAGTTGAGGTCAACAGAAAAAAGCTCGCGAAAATTTTGGAGCGTGAAAGTGGGAGGA
>JBAVVF010000793.1:0-5779 GCA_049697155.1 Anaerolineales bacterium | reverse complement strand
GTGAATAGCCTCCCGATTCAACCACCCCGGAAAAGGTGATCCGGTTGAGCACAAAAAAGCGGACCGCACGCTCGAACTCAGTCAATGAGCCAACGTTGCTGCTGAGAAATTCAGCGAACAAACCCTGCCCGTCTTTCCTTTCCTTTTTCACTTTCAGGACTTCACAGGCAAGTTTCTCGGCATCGATCTGTGCATACTTCCAGAAGAAATACAGCTCCGGATTCAGATCGTTGATCCAGATCTTCAATTGCGGCCGGGTTTGTTTGAGATAGATGAAGAACGATCCGCCGCCGACAAACGGCTCCCGGTATTCATCGAACTCCTCCGGCAGGAGGAATCTCATCTGTTGGATGGCCCGGGACTTTCCGCCCGGATACCGCAGGGGACTTTTGAGGGTAGTCATGCCTTGTTCCGGGCAATCATACAGCATCTCGCGCGGCTGAACAAGCTGCGGAGATTCCAGGGAGTGGCGAAAAGTGTGGGTAAAAACCTTCTTAGCCACAGAGAACACTGAGCCCATTGAGAAAAAATCTCTTAAAACTCTGTGGACTCCCCCGGCACCTGCACGATTTGCTAAAGCAAATCGGGGCAGGTGTGTGGCTTAACACACTCAGGTAGCCACTCCCAGATTCCAGGCTGGAAAGCAGGAACAAGTTTCCTGCCGGAAACGTCCTGTAAATGAGCGGCGATTCCGCGTTTTTAGCGTTATAGTCGCTGGCAGAAGGAGACACCATGCTGAAGTCACACTCCAACCCCATCCTTTTCACGGGTATTGTCCTGTTGATCGTTTCGCTGGCCTGTACTGTGCCGAGCGTCGCCGTCCCGACCAGCGACCCGAATTTCATCGGCACCCTGATCTTCCAGACGGTGGCTGCCGCCGCGACCCAGACCGGCGCAGCGGTCTCGGCTTCCCAAACGGCCGCGCCGACCTTTACACCGGCGCCGCCCACCCTGACACCGACGGCGACATTATCGCCCACGCCCGTGTTCACAGCCACCGCGCTCGTCCCGCAGATCAGCGTCTCGGTGGCGACGAACTGCCGCGTCGGCCCCGGCAGGGTCTATGACCGGGTCGGGGCCCTGCTGGCGGGTGAGGTGGCCGAAGTCGTCGCACGTAATCCCATGGGAAATTACTGGTATATCCGCAACCCGGACAACCGCAACGAGTATTGCTGGCTGTGGGGCGAATATGCCACTGTGAGTGGAAACTTCCTGGCCCTGCCCATGTTCACGCCCCCGCCAACTCCGACGCCCATCCCTGCGTTTGCCGCAAAGTATCACAACCTGCAAACCTGTGTCGGCTGGTGGGTGAACTTCAAGGTGACCAACACCGGCACGATCGCCTTCAAATCACTTTCGATCACAGTGAAGGATACGGACGAAGGCACCAGCGTTTCCATGTCTTCCGATGCCTTCACGGAAATTGACGGTTGTCTCGATTCCGCCACCAAGGACACCCTGGATCCCGGCGCGACGCGGACGGTCAGCGCGCCGGCCTTCGCCTATGACCCGACCGGGCACAAACTGCGTGTCACGCTTACGTTGTGCACTGGCAACGATCAGAATGGCACTTGTATAACCGATTCGTTCAGGTTCACGCCGAAGTAGAAACAGGGCAGGCTTTTGAGTGCCTGCCCTGTTTATTTATAAAGCTGTAACGCATCGCGCACTTGACGTCTTCTCTTTTTCCCCGTAAGATTATCAAAATATAGAACATTAATTCCACTCAATGAAACTTTGCCGCGAAGATTTCCGCCTGCCATTTGGGGAAACCACCTTTACTCGTTGATCTTCGTGCGACTGACTTGCTTTGCGGTCCTAAGATTCTTTGGTGGAGAAAAAAAGGATTTCACATGGATCTCGGTTTAATTCGGAAAATAGATATTGATGATGAGATGCAGCAGTCGTATCTCGATTACGCCATGTCGGTGATCGTGGCGCGCGCTCTGCCGGATGCCCGGGATGGGCTCAAACCCGTCCAGCGCCGCATCCTGTACGCGATGTACGACATGGGCATCCGGGCCGACTCGGCTTACAAAAAGTCCGCCCGTATCGTCGGCGAGGTGCTGGGCAAGTATCACCCGCACGGCGACTCGGCCGTCTATGAAGCGATGGCACGCATGGCCCAGGATTTTTCCATGCGCACGCTGCTGGTGGACGGGCAGGGCAACTTCGGCTCGGTCGACGGCGATCCCCCGGCTGCCATGCGCTACACCGAAGCGCGCCTCACCCCGGCCGCGCTGGATATTCTCTTTGACCTGAACAAGGATACCGTTGATTTCAACCCGAATTTCGACGATACCCTGACGGAGCCGGGTGTCCTGCCTGCGGCGCTGCCCAACCTTCTGGTCAACGGTGCGACAGGCATCGCGGTCGGCATGGCCACCTCCATCCCGCCGCATAACCTGAGCGAAGTCATCGATGCCCTCGTCTACATGCTCGAGCATTGGGACAGGCTCGATGACATCGACGTCGAAACGCTGATGGAGTTCATCCAAGGACCCGATTTCCCAACCGGCGGGCTGATCGTGCAGGAAAAAGATGCGGATGGGCTCGAGGCGGCCTACGGCTCGGGGCGCGGACGCGTGACCGTGCAAGCGAAAGCCCATGTGGAGGAGATGGAGCGCGGCAAGAATCGTATTATCGTCACCGAACTTCCCTACATGGTCAACAAGTCCAGCCTGATCGAGCGCATCGCCGACCTGGCCCGCGAGGGCTATCTCGAAGGTCTGTCCGACCTGCGCGATGAATCCGACCGTCACGGCATGCGCATCGTTCTTGAAATGACGAAGAATGCCGACCCCGAAATCATCCTGCGCGATCTCTACAAGCGCACGCCGATGCAGACCACGTTCAGCATCAACCTGCTGGCCCTGGTCGATGGCGAGCCGCGCACGCTGACCCTCAAGCAGGCCCTGCGCGTCTACGTCGAGCACAGGCTGACGGTCATCAAGCGCCGCGCCGAGTTCGACCTGGAAAAGGCGAAGCAGCGGGCCCACATCCTCGAAGGATATCTGGTCGCGCTGAAGAACCTCGATGATGTCATCAACCTCATCCGCTCCGCCTCCGACGTCGACACGGCCCGCGCCAAACTGATGAAGCGCTTCAAGCTGACAGAGCCCCAGGCTACCGCGATCCTTGACCTGCAGCTGCGCAGGCTGGCAGCCCTCGAACGCAAAAAGATCGAGACAGAGTACAAGGAAGTGACCGCGGTCATCAAGGACCTGAACAAGCTGTTGAAGTCGCCGAAGCTGATGCGCGGCGTGGTGGCGGATGAGTTGCTGAAAGTGAAGGACCTGTACGGCGACCGGCGCCGCACGCAGATCATCAACCTGTCCACGAATGGCAAGGCCGCCAAAACTTTGACTGCCCGCGACCTCATGCCCGAACAGCAGGTCTGGATCGGCGTCACCGACGACGGCCTGGTCTCACGCACGCACGACGACAAGCAGCCGAAACATTCCGGCAACGACGCGCCGCGCTGGCTGGTCAGAGCCTCGACAAACGATACGGTTTATTTCGTAGCAAAATCCGGCCGGGCCGCGGCGGTCGCTGCGCACATCCTGCCGCAGGCCGAGAAGCTCACGCAAGGAACGCTCTTCCACCGGGTCTCGCCGCTGACCGAAAACGACTCGCTCGCGGCGGTGTTCGCCCTGCCGTCGAGAAAGTCCGCCCTGCCCGAAGAGACCTGCGTCATCACCGTCTCGAAGCTGGGCATGATCAAGAAGAGTCTGATCACCGAACTGCCCGGGCCTGCCTCCCAAACTTTTGTGCTCGTCCGAATGAACGAAGGCGACCGGCTGATCGAAGTCGGCCTGACGGATAACAAAAGCAAGGATATCCTGCTCGTCACCGCACAGGGGATGGCAATCCGCTTCAGGGAAGATGAGGTCCGCCCGATGGGACTGGTCGCAGCGGGCGTCAGCGGCATGAAGCTCGACGACAAGGACGAGATCGTCGGCATGGAAGTCCTGCCGGCCGATGGCGAGATCTTCCTCCTGACGACCGACGGCAAGGCCAAGCGGCTCGAGCAAAAGGAATTCCCCGTCCAGGGACGTTACGGCAAGGGCGTCATTGCCTGGGACCTGCCGGAGAAGATCCGACTGGCGGGCGCGGTCATCGACAAGTCCAGCCACATGGCGACGATCCATCTGACAAAGGGCGCGCCGAAGTCGACCCGCCTGGATGAGGCCGGCCTGCGCAAACGCGCCGCGACCAAAGGCGACGTGGTCGTGGAAGTCAAGCCCGGCGAGGAGGTCGTCTCCGTCAATGTGAGTTGGACGGTGGATAAGTTTGTGGAGGAGCAGAAAGAAAGTGGAAAGAGGAAAGAGGCAGGGAAGAAGCCTGCAAAGGCAAAAGATTCACCGAACGGAAAGATAAAGGCAACGCCCGCGAAGGGGAAGAAGGCAGCGCCGGCAAAAGCGAAGAAGGCGGCGAAGCCCGCGAAAAAGCTTGCAACGAAGAAAAGGAAGAAATGAGTTAGAAAAGACCTCCAAGTTCATAAAAGCTTGGAGGTCTTCTCTATGCTTCAAAAAATTATAAAAGGGAGCAAAAGTTTTTGGTGTAACGCGATAAAATTGTTGCTGTCACACCCTTTCTTCATAGGAAACAACTATGTCAAGCACACCGCTGTGGGATGAATTTGCCACGATCGAAAACTTTACCTTGGCTTGGCAACGAACTGTAAATTGCACAAGTCGCATAATGCAAGACGAATTGGGTATTAGGATATTTGCACATAATCTTCAAGCAAATTTGGAAGACTTGTTGCGAAAGGTGCAAGCTAATGATTACCCTTATGCTCCTCTTACAGACCATAAGGTGTATGTACCTAAACCGTCTACAACTTTGCGAACCATGTCGTTGATAGCTATACCTGATTTGATAATATATCAAGCATTGGTTAATGTAATTGCTAATTCTTCTCATCCCCATCTTGTAAATCATGAAAATCAACATGTGTTGGGGAATTTGTATGCAGGGGCGGAAAGCAGATGGATGCTAAAAAGATGGAAAACTCTATATGCCCGTTTTATTGAGAGAATCGGAAAAATTTATGCTGAAGGCAATCGTTGGATTGCATCTACTGACATTGTCGCCTTTTATGACACGATTGATCACGAAAGGCTCGTAGGCCTAGTAAATAAACACTGTCAAGCTGATGAAACCTTCAACGACTTCTTTAGAAGATGCCTGGCAAAATGGTCGCCTCATAATTCTGACATAAAAATGAGCCGAGGGATTCCTCAGGGCAGCAATGCGTCTGATTACTTAGCTAACCTGTTTCTGTATGACATTGACCGTGTAATGATCGTATCTGGCTATCACTATGTTCGATATGTAGATGATATTCGAATACTCGGCGCAGAAAAATCCATTGTCCAAAAAGGATTAATCCTTTTTGACTTAGAACTAAAGAAAGCGGGTTTAGTCGCGCAGGTCTCAAAAACAAGCGTACACGAAATTCGCGATATAGAAAAAGAGATTTCTAGATTAAAGTTTACTGTTACAGACCCGACAGGAGAGGGTGAATACATTCTTGTTACTACACCATCTACTCCTCAGAGCGAGCAAGCCGAGTCGATTTCCAAGCACGTCCAAAATACCCCAAGTGAAGAAGTGGATTCAGCAGAGTCTGCTTTTGATGAGGATGAAGACAGCCATGACTCGATTGCAGACGAAAAGAAGGTTGATATTGACAAACAAAACACTAAAAACTTGCAGGAGCAATTAAGGGAAAATCTATTGGAAAATATACCCTTATTGGACGATCCTGATC
>JBAVVF010000792.1:0-7686 GCA_049697155.1 Anaerolineales bacterium | reverse complement strand
GCTCAAGCGCCGCGATGACGATCCTGGGAAGCGGCTTTACGCCGAAGTTTATTTGTCTTGACATCAATATGCCCGGGGTGGATGGAACCGAGATCCTGGCGTATCTGCGCCGCGAGCCGCACCTTATCCCCATACCGGTCTTCGTGATCACGTCCGACGACCAGCCCGAGACCCGCAAAAAGGTCATGAAACTCGGCGCGAATGTGATGATCATCAAGCCCGCGACCATCGACGCGTTGGAGGAGGCGTTGAAGAAGGTGAAGTTCCTCCATTAAGGTTCACCTGTAAACGTATATGCCGCCACTGACCAGGTGGCGGTTTTCTTGCCGGTCAAATCAGAGAGAGGACATGTGTAAATCATGAGAAAAATGGTTTTTGTGATGTTGGTGGTGGGGCTGGCTTTGACGGCCTGTGGTGGCAGCGGTTCATCCAATAGCAGTGAGAACACCACGCCGGCTCCGGTCCCGGCGGAATATGCCGGTTTGACCAATCCCCTCGGCGCGGACGCGGCCGCCGAAGGTGCGCAGGTTTTCCGCACGAACTGCGAAATGTGCCACGGCCCGCAGGGTCATGGGGATGGGCCGGCCGGGCAGTCGCTGGACCCCCGCCCGAAAGACCTGGCGGAGCTGCAAACCAGGGTCGGTGATGATTTTCTGTTCTGGCGCATCAGCGAGGGCAAGCCCGGGACATCCATGGTGGCCTGGAAGGGCATCCTGACCGAGGAACAGATCTGGCAAACCGTCTCCTTTATTCGCACATTGAAGTAAAAGAAAAGAATCTTGCAAGAATTTTGTGTTTGCCGCGGGCCTGGGTTATAATACGCCTAAAGAGACCAACTCATGCCACTTCCTGCCGGTATTCCCGCGCCTGATTTCGAGCTACCTGACGACACGAATACCCCGCGTAAATTATCCGATTTTCGCGGGAAGAATGTCGTTCTTTATTTTTATCCGAAGGATGATACGCCCGGTTGTACGACAGAAGCGTGTAACTTTCGTGATGACTATTCCGCGTTTGAAAAGGCAGGTGTCGTCATCCTGGGCATAAGCCCGGACAATGTCCGGGCACATGTGAAGTTCAAGAACAAATTTCAGCTGCCCTTTCCGCTGCTGGCGGATGAGGGGCACCAGATTTGTGAGCTGTATCAGGTGTGGGGACCCAAGAAGTTCATGGGCAGGGAATATCAAGGCGTACTTCGTACCACATTCCTCATCGACGAAAATGGAAACATTGTAAACGTGTTCGAGAACGTGCGTCCCGCAGAGCACAGCACGGAAGTGCTGTCTGCATTGGGCACGGCTCAGTAAACCGTAACAATTATCGGCTGCGCGTGGAGCGGCGACTCGATTCGGGTGCTGAGATTCCGCGCATTGCTCCTCCCAAATGATCTCGGGCAGGAGATCACGGGTTTCATTTTTGTGAAATTCGTGACAAATATGAGAAAGTTTGGTATATTAAAGCGGTTTTTGGACTGGGGTGGTCCCTGTTCAATTTATGAGGAGAGAGAACGTTATGCAACGACATTTTGTCATTGTGGGAATTTTGGTCATTGTAATGGCCGTTCTCATCTATTTTGGCCTGGATTCCGTTGGATTGATGCCTGTTCAGGCAAGCACGCAGGCCACCGATATCGATTGGATGTGGAATCTCGAAGTGATTGCCATGTCCTTTCTTTTTGCCCTGATCGTGGTGCCGCTGGTTTACAGCCTGATCGTATTCCGCCGCAGGAAAGGTGACACGACGGATGCGGAGCATATGGAGGGGAATACCAAATTAGAGATTACGTGGACAATCCTGCCTTTATTTATTGTGACGGCTTTTGCCTATCTGGGGGCGGTCAATCTGGCTGAGACCCGCAGGGTCGATCCGGAAGCAATGGTCGTCAACGTGACGGGGCGGCAGTGGTCATGGTCCTTTGAATATCCATCTGTAAATGGAGTAACAATTGTTTCTGAGCAGCTGCACCTTGTCGTCGGGAAGCAGGTTCTTTTACGCATGACCTCGACGGACGTCATCCATTCCTTCTGGGTGCCCGAATTCCGTGTCAAGCAGGACCTTGTCCCTGGGCGGATCACTGAATTGCGGATCACGCCGACTTTGGAGGGAGATTACAAAGTGCGTTGTGCGGAGTTGTGTGGGGCTGCACACTACAGCATGGAAGAAGATGTGATCGTTTCCTCACAGGCTGACTTCGATGCCTGGTTGACGGAACAATTTGAAATTGCACAGGAGGCTGCGCAGACTCCTGAAGGGCGCGGTCGGGCCCTGGTGGCTGCCAGTGGATGCGCGGCCTGCCATTCGACCGACGGTTCGGCAAGCAGAGGCCCGACCTGGTTCAATTTGTTTGGAAGGCAGGAGCAATTGACGGATGGCAGCCTGGTGACGGTCGAGGAGGCCTACATCCACGAGTCGATCGAGGCGCCGCAGGAGAAGATCGTGGCTGGCTTTGAAACAATTATCATGCCGTCTTATGATTTTACCGATGAACAGATCGCAGACATCATTGCGTATATCAAGACGCTGAAATGATTTGCGGAGGATGATATGAGAAAAACAAATCCTGTTTGGAAAGGGTTGCTGCTTTTAGTGGCGGGGGGACTGCTGGGATATGGGATTGGATTATTGGCTGATTTGTTGGTATCCGGATCCCTCAATTACAACGGTTCTGTGGCCTCAGCCCTTGCGATCCTCGTTGCTGTAACGGCCTTCTTCTTTGGCGTATATGGTTTTCGTGGAATCACGCGTGGGCTGTTCTGGCAGGTGGTGGGAACAGTCTTGGGTGGTTTCTTTGTAACTGGGATCCGTGCGCTGCTGGGAAGTGACGAGATATTTGGCACCTTCTTTTTTAGTGAGCCGGCCTGGGTATTCGGCGCGCTGGTGGGTGTCATCACGTTTCTATTCGGGGTTGGTGTCGTCGGTGATTGGATGAAGTGGGCGCGCGGTATCGACACTCCGGAACACCATGAAGATGAACCAGGGGCCGGAAAATACTTTGATGTATCGCTGGATCATAAGGTGATTGGGATCCAATATACGGTCACTGCCCTGGCATTGATCGCAATCGGCGGCACGTTCGCTTTGATCTTCCGCACGGAGCTGGCTGCCTCCCAGCTGCAGTTCCTGACGGACACCTTCAGGCTGTTCAATCAGACAGGTCCGCAATTCTACAACACGATCATGTCATTGCACGGGATCATCATGATCATCTCCATCCTGCTGGGAATTTCAGGCATGATGAACTATGCCGTGCCATTTCTGGTCGGCGCGCACGACATGGCTTTCCCGCGCCTGAATGCGTTTGCCTATTGGATCTCTGTTCCGGCATCGGTACTGCTGCTCATGAGCCTGGTCCTGGGTGGATTTGATACCGGCTGGACGGGCTATCCGCCGCTCTCGGCGCGCGCGCCGGTGGGCATGCAAATGTTCTTCCTGGGTGTTTTTACGGCGGGCTGGTCCTCCATCCTCGGCGCGCTGAACGTGATCGCGACCGTGGTTCGTATGCGCGCCAAAGGCATGACGGCCATGCGCCTGCCCATTTTTGTCTGGGCTTCCGTGGCGACCTCCATCATTGCTCTCACAGCCACGCAGCTGATCGGCCTTTCCTTCCAATTGGTCATGTTCCAGCGCCTGTTTGGAATGGGGTTCTTCGACGCCGCCAAAGGCGGGAACCCTGTGCTGTTCCAGCACCTGTTCTGGTTCTATTCCCACCCGGCGGTGTATGTGTTTGTGCTGCCCGGACTGGGCATCATCTCTGAGCTTTTGCCGGTGTTCGTGCGCAAGCCCTTGTTTGGATATCGCTGGGTGGCGATGTCCTCCCTGGGGATAGCCCTGGTGGGTTTCACGGTCTGGGCCCATCACATGTTCACCTCGGGCATGAACGAATATCTGCGGGTTCCGTTCATGTACAGCACGCTGCTGGTCGCAGTGCCGACGGGTGTGAAGTTCTTCTCCTGGGTGGCGACCATCTGGGGCGGGAAGATTACGACGCCCACACCGATGCTTTTTGTACTGGGCGCGATCATCGTATTCCTGATGGGCGGGTTGACCGGGCCGCCGAATGCCGCCATTGCTCTGGACCTGCATTTACATGACACCTACTGGGTCGTCGGTCATTTCCACGATACGATTTTCGGCGGCTTCATCTTTCCGTTCTTTGCGGCGATCTATTTCTGGTTCCCCAAGGCAACCGGGCGCCGGATGAATGAGTTCTGGGGCAAGGTGCATTTTTGGCTGATGACCCCCTCGTTCTTTGTGCTGACATTGGGGATGATGGTGATCGGCCTGAGAGGCATGCGCCGCCGCATTGTGGATTACGATCCGGCTCTTGGATTCGATTTCACCCATCTCCTGATGACGATTGCCGGATTCCTTATTGCGTTTTCCGTGTTGATCTTCTTTGTCAATCTCTTCCACAGCATAAAGCATGGTGAAAAAGCCGAAGGGAACGTCTGGAATTCACGTTCCCCTGAATGGCAGGTGCCCTCACCCATGCCGGTCCACAACTACGATGTTCCGTTCGAGGTGGTTGGCGAGCCATACGATTATGGCCTGGCGGATGGGAAGTATGTCCAGTTTAACGGTCATCCAGGCGAGAAGCATCCGGTAGCCGCCGCAGGCGCGCATCATTAACCCAGGGGCAGGGCAAAATAATGAACCATATACAAGAAAAAAAGTCGATGTTGAGCCAGGGGATTATCATTTTCATTTACCTGGCAGTGTTGACCGGACTTGAGTTCTTCATCGCGATTTCGTTCAATTCAGTCCCTTTGTTGATCGTCGTCGCACTGGTGAAGGCCGGACTGGTCCTGTATTACTACATGCACGTCTACAAGCTCAATCTCGAGTCCGAGAAAGATGACCAGTCCTATGACTACAAGGCTGGGACCAATCGCCTCGGCCTCTGGCTGTTTCTCATCTCCGATTCGTTCGTGTTTGGCGGACTGATGGTCATGCGCGTCAACCTGCTCGGGCTCTCGCGTCCGGAACTAAATCAACTGCTGGGGTTGGGCGTGACTGCTGTTCTGCTCATTTCGTCCTTTTTCATGAACCGTGGTGAGACATTGATTCATAATGGTGATCGACGGGGCTTTCTAAACAATACAGCGATTACCTTTCTTCTTGGACTGGGCTTTTTACTTGGCGTGGTTTTCGTCGAGTGGCGCATTGCCATCCATGAAGGCTTGACGCCGGACAGCGGTATCGCGGGGGCCGCGTTCTTCATGATGACGGGCATGCATGCCTTCCACGTCTTTACCGGCCTGATCCTGCTGGCGATCGTGTGGATCAACGGCAGGCGCGGCTTATATGACGTGAAGAATTACCCGGTCGAAGCGGCCGCGGTGTACTGGCACTTCGTGGATGTGGTCTGGATCTTCTTCTATCCGGCGTTGTATTTGATCGGTACGGCCGTCAAATAGCTCAAAGCACGAATTCTTCACTGCCAGCTAGTCGAATTCAAAACGGGGCGGCCTGCTGCAGGTCGCCTCGTTTTTCAAATGTAAGTCTGCGAGGTCTATTGAAATCCAGGAAGCACTATGGATAGGAAAATACTTTTGGTGGGATTGATGTCGTTCCTTTTGATCGGAGCGGTGGGGGCCGGCGTGCTCCTTTTTTCCAAGCCGGCCAGCTTTCGCGGCACGACCTGTGCCGAGCCATATCCGGTCGCGCCGGAGTTTGAGCTGACGCGTTCGGACGGGACCCGCTTCCGGCTGAGTGAGATACGCGGCAGGGTCGTGGCGCTTTTCTTCGGCTATACATCCTGCCCGGATGTCTGTCCGACCACACTGGCAGAGCTTAACCAGGCTTTGGAGAAACTTGGCAGTCAGGCGGACCAGGTCCAGGTCCAGGTCCTGTTTGTCACTGTTGATCCGCAGCGTGATACACCCGAGCGCGTCCAGGAATACGTCAATCACTTCAACCCGAACTTTATCGGGTTAAGTGGATCGGAAGCTGAACTGGCAAGGGTCTGGAACGATTACGGCGTGTTCCGCGAAGTTGCGGAGGGGACATCGGCGGCAGGCTATCTGGTCGATCACACCGCGCGGGTGACCCTGATCGACCAGCAGGGTAATCTGCGGGTGTCGTTTCCGTTCGATACACCGGTCGAGGACATTGTCCACGATTTGAAGCTGTTGCTCAAGTAAGGCAGGCGAAAAAATGTACTCAAGAAGTTTCGTAGCCAAAAGAATTCTCTTTTCCATCGTGACCGCTTTGCTGCTCGGAGTGTTGATCAGTGAAGTGCCGTTTCTGTTTCTACAGGAAACGGCACGTGCGCCGCGCGATATCGTTTTGACGATTCCTGCAGGTACCGCCGACCAGGTTTCGCGCGGCGAACAGCCATTGTCGATCCCGGAGAATATGACCTTCGTGGTCGGTGACCGGCTGATCGTCAGGAACGAAGATTCGTCCGATCACAAACTGGGACCCCTGTGGATCCCTGCCAATTCATCCGCGGAGCTGGCTCTGGATCAGGAGGAAAGTCTGGCGTACGAATGTACCTTCCAGCCGGGCCAGTATTTTGGACTGGATGTGCGTGAGCCGCTGACACCCGGCACAAGGCTCTATGGCATTCTCTATGTTGCCCTTCCTATGGCGATCCTGATCCTGCTGTACAGTCTGGTCTTCACTCCCAAGAAGGAAGAAAATGCTGCTGCTTAGGATGTTTCACCGCAAGTGGCTGATCGCCACTTTGCTGGTTCTCGCCGGCACTGCCCTATGCATCCGTCTCGGGATCTGGCAGCTGGACAGGCTGGAACAGCGCCGCGCATTCAATGCCCAGGTTCAGTCGGCACGGACACAACCTGTTCTGGACCTCAATCAGGAACAGCCTGAAAACATTGCGGAGATGGAGTGGCGGGCAGTGAAAGTGTCCGGGGAATATGACTTCGAGAACCAGGTTGCGGTGCGGAATCAGTATTATGGCAGCGAGTATGGATACCATTTACTGACCCCGCTTTTCTTCGAGGGGCAGTCCGTTCTCGTCGACCGCGGCTGGATTCCGGCTGAGGGCAATCCCGCTCCCGCGGACTGGCGCAAGTATGACGAGTCCGGGACAGTCAGCCTCTCGGGGCAGATCCGGCTCGGGCAGGCCAAACCGGCCTTCGGCGGAGTCGCGGACGCGCGGCCTGCGGACGGGGCCCGGCTCGACATCTGGAACAATGCCGATCTGGCGCGCATCCGCGCTCAGATCCCCTATCCGGTTCTGCCGGCGTACATCCAGCCCGAACCGGATCCAAATGATACCGAACCGCCCATCCCGTTCCAGCCTGAAGTCGAATTGACCGAAGGGCCGCATTTTGGATATGCCTTGCAGTGGTTTACGTTCGCGACGATATTGTTCGTCGGATATCCGTTCTTTTTGCGAAAACAGGAAACAGTGTCAAAATGAAATACTCGTTGAAATCGTCCTTTGCCCGCCGGGTGGCTGCTTTGTTTTTTGCCATCCTGGCGCTGACGATCGTTGGCCGCGCGGTGACGCTGACTGGAGCCGCGGCGTACTGCAAAGGCTTTCCTTTTTGTGCTCCGGAAAATCCCCTGGGTTGGCTGAAGCAGGCACATATCCTGCTGGTGGGCCTGGCAGCCATTTTGATGTTCAGCGTGCTGCGACAAGCCTGGCGTGAACAACGCGAACAACGCGTGCTGCTCCCCCTGACGACCATCCTGGGTGTGATGTTCTTCGGGCAGGTG
>JBAVVF010000791.1:0-4824 GCA_049697155.1 Anaerolineales bacterium | reverse complement strand
CATCGCCTCGGGCTCATTCGTGACCGAGGGCATGCTGGTCGTGCCCTGTTCGATCAAGACCCTTTCGGGGATCGCCAATTCCTACGCGGACAATTTGATTGTCCGCGCGGCAGATGTATGCTTGAAGGAAGGACGCAGGCTGATCCTGGCAGTCCGGGAGGCCCCCGTACATGTCGGACATTTGGAGTTGATGCGGCAGGCAGCCCGCGCCGGTGCTGTCATCTTTCCTCCGATCCCTGCCTTCTACGGGAAGGCCCAAACCGTGGAGGAGCTGGTGGATAATCTTGCCGGGCGGATCCTTCTGCGGTTGGGCATCGAGAACGACCACTATCATCGCTGGGGTGGAAATCAAGGCCCTGACCCGGGATCCGGGGAAAACTAAGAAGCCCTTGTTTTCCCAAAGATAATCGCTTTTCGCGAACATTTTCCTTCCCGGGTCCGTCACATTGTCAAAAGTGTAACTTCAAAGTCACAATTAGCATCTTGCTGGTTGCAGGAACATTCATTATACTATTTGATGTGAAGTTGTACGGATACGGCGGAGATGCAAAGAGATATGTGTTTTCAGGGAGGGAAGACGCCTCCCGGGGAGAAATTTATGTCATTCAACAATCGAAAATCCTTCATTCCAAGCCTGTTTCTGATTCTGGTTTTGCTGGGCGGAATATTTGGCGTGGTACCGGTCCAGACAGCTTATGCTGCGACTCTTACCGTTACCAACACAAATGACAATGGAACTGGTTCGCTGCGGCAGGCGATAGCAAGTGCCTACAGCGGAGATACAATCAAGTTTGCACCTTCTTTGGCAGGACAAACGATTATCCTTGCATCCACAATTACTGTACCAAAGAGCATAACAATCGATGGAACCGGGCTCAATCCGCCGATCGAGATCAGCGGCGGAAATGCAGTCAGGGTTTTTCTTGTGGATGCCAGTTCGAATATTGCACCAGCCATGAAGAATATTGTCCTGAAAGAAGGAAAACAGACGGGGTTATCCTATACTTATTTTGGTGGGGCGCTGTATGTGGGCGGAGGCACAACGCTCACCATTGAAAATGTGGCTATCAGGAACAGCTCGGCCTATTCAGGAGGAGGCATCTATATTGCCGCCTCTGCAGTGATGAACATTTCGAAAAGCGAGATCGAAGGGAATGTGACCGACAGGGAAGGCGGCGCCATTCATATGGGGAGTACTGCTGTTATTAACCTGAGAAACAGTGTCATCTCCAATAACACAGCGGCAGGCTCTGGCACTATCTATTTTGGTGGGGCGACCGGCGGCTCCGTGATCGAAAATAATGTATTTGAAAACAATTCCGCCATGGCTGGTGGAGCGATCATTGGTGAAGTGCCAGCCTCAAGGATCGAAATACGAAACAATCTCTTTATTGGTAATCATGCCACAAGTTCTTACCATGCAGGAGGGGCGATCTATTTCACGGCACATACCGTCCCCACCCAGATCGTCCTTGAGAACAACACCTTCTATAATAACGTCGCGGCAGGGTTAGGCGGGGGAGCCTACTTGGGCATGGGTCCCACTTTTTATCTCATTAATAATACTTTTTCCGGCAATATGGCAACGACAGGTGGAAATCTTTATCTGGATCATGGTGCATCCGCCTCACGGATGTACAACAATATCATTGCCAATGCGGCCGGCGGCGGAGATTGCTATGCGTATTACAATAGCTATATCAATGGAAGCAATAATCTGATCGAAGATGGAGGGGTTGAGTGCTCCACACCCATCACAGGTGACCCTGGCCTTCTCCCGCTTGCGGATAATGGCGGCCCCACACAGACCCTGGCTCTTCCCTCCGATTCTGCACTTATCGATGCGGGCAATAACGAGTTTTGTACATCGACAGACCAGCGCGGCGCCCCACGTCCGCAAGGGACTGGCTGCGACCTCGGCGCCGTGGAACTGGATGTCAGCGCGCCGACTCTGATATCAAGTATGCCGATGGAGGGGAGCGCCTTCATTGCGGATGCTCCGGTTGCCTTGCAGGTTACATTTAGCGAACCGATGAATCAATATTCCGCTGAAGGAAGAGTCGATGATCCATTGAAGTATCTGCTCGTCAGCGATAATGGAGATGGGTTTCAAACCACTTCGTGTCTTTCAGGTGCGTCAACTCAGGATCAACCTTTCAGCATCAGCGGGATTTCCTATGATAACCCCACACGCACCAGTTCTCTGAATGTGAACGACAACAATATTCTCCCCATGGGGAACTATCGACTATTTGTATGTGGCACGACTCCCGCAATCACGGATGTTGCCGGAAATTCTCTCAATGATGGCTCAGTGGATGCTGTTATCACATTCCACGTGACTGCCATTTCTGATAATAACGTGGCAGAAAACGAGCCGACAGGTACCCCTGTTTTTACACTTACCGCCCCCAACGGGATGAATTTCTCCTATGCCCTCGATGACAGCACGCCGGGTTGCGCTGGCGTGGATAATGCTTCGTTTTCATTCGACTCCAGCCAGCTCATAACCGCCGCTTCTTTTAATTATGAGGCTAAGAACAATTATTTTATTTGTGTAGCAATCTCTGAGGCAGGAGACTACTTAATCAGCCAGCAATTGAATATTAATGTGACGGATATTAATGAATCCCCGGCAGACGTTGGATTATCCAAAGCGACTATATCTGAAAACCTGCCGGTTGGTACGCAAGTCGGCACTCTGTCCACCCAGGATCCAGATATTTACTCAACCTTTACCTATTCTCTTGTGGATGATGTTTCAGGCTGTAACGGCGAGGATAATGCTTCCTTCGGGATCGTTGGAAATAATTTGCGAACGAACATTGTGTTCGATTATGAGGCCAAAACAAGTTACAGCATCTGTGTAAATTCTGTCGATAATGGCGGCTTGAGCGTCCAGAAGCACTTCGCCATTACAGTTTTGGATACTAACGATCCTCCGAACGATATTATTCTGACTCCTTCCAGCATTTTTGCCGGCCAGCCGGGTAATACATTGGTCGGATACCTGATCGCTATTGATCCTGACGGTCCAACAACGACTACTTTTAACTCCATACCTGACAAAGCCGGTTGTTCTTCAACGGGTTTCAACTGGTTTATCCTGGCGAATGGGAATGAGATTAGATCTCTGGCTCCCCTCGATTACCAGGCGGCAAATAGTTACACACTCTGTATGCGTGCGACAGACGGTTTGGGAGCGGTTTTTGAAGAGCAGCTGACAATTACAGTAATCGATAGCACACTTCCCACGGTTTCCTCGATTCTTCGTGCAGGTACCAGTCCCACGAATGCAATGCTGGTGGATTTTCGAGTGACCTTTTCTGAGCCGGTCACAGATGTGGATGGGGACGATTTCATTCTGAATGTGGGAGGTAGTATTGTCGATGCGAGCATCAACGCTGTCACTCGTGGGACGGCTTGTGTAGACCCGATCTACTGCAATCTCTATACGGTGACTGTCGGAACGGGTATAGGCGACGGTACATTGGGACTATATATGCCTGCCACGGCTAACATTAGCGACCCGGCGGGCAACCAGCTTGGAAACTTGCCTTTCAATAACGGTGTAGTTTACACAATCGACAGAACCGCGCCACAGACGCGGATCGATTTACAGCCAGACGATCCAAGCAGCGGCACAGTGACCTTCGGCTTCTCCAGCCCGGATACGGCCGCCAGCTTCAAGTGTCAGCTGGATAACAGCGGCTTCTCGGCTTGCACCAGCCCACAGGGTTACACCGGCCTGGCAGAAGGTTCACATGCCTTTTCCGTGTATGCCAAAGATCTGGCTGGCAATGAGGATCTCTCTCCCGCCTCCTACACCTGGCTGGTGGATCCGCCGCCAACGGTCGTTTCCATCGCCCGCGCGGATCCCGTTCCGGCTTCCAGCGTGCACTTCACGGTCAACTTCTCGGAACCGGTGACCGGTGTGGATGAGGATGATTTTGTTCTCGCTACCGCCGGCGTCACGGGCGCGCAGATAATCGATGTGGGTGGCTCTGACGCAAACTACACCGTGACGGTCAATACAGGTACGACCGGTACGAGCGACGGCACGATCCAGCTGACTGTGGTGGATGATGACAGCATTCGGGATGCTGTCAATAATCCCCTGGGCGGACTGGGCGAAGGCAATGGCAACTATAATCTTGGCGAGTCATATACGATCCCAGGGCGCGCTGCCAATGTATCTGCACCGACGCTGCTCTCCCCATCGAAGGGCCAGAGCCTCAACGACTCCATGCCAATCTTTAACTGGCGCAGCGTCACCAATGCGGTCCACTACGAAATTGTGTTCGCGACGAACAGCGCCTTTACTCAGAATGTCGATCCCCACTTCACTGTCGGTGCGACGACCACTTTTGAGGTCACTGCCCCCCTGGACGAGGGCCGCCACTACTGGCGGGTGCGGGCCTACAACAATCTCGATCAGCCCGGTCCCTGGAGTGCTTCACGCTATTTCACGATCGATACGGCTGGTCCCCAGGCGCCAGCTGGCACCTCCCCGGTGGACGGGACGAACCTGCGCGGTGTGCCGCTGTTCCGCTGGAATGCTGTCAGCGGCGCGGTGCTGTATGAGTTTCAGATCGCCAGTGATGAGAACTTCCTGAATCTGCTGTATTCCGTGCAGCAGCGTCTGACCTCTCGAAGATTGCCGGGCGGCGTCCGCGGGACATACTACTGGCACGTGCGCGCCCGGGATGCAGCCGGCAACTGGAGTGACTGGTCACCGGTATCCACGGTCACTATTCTTCCCCCGAGGTGAGAAAGGCCTCTTTGCGAGTGGCCGCCAGGAGCCGGCAAAGAGGGCAGGCGAGG
>JBAVVF010000790.1:0-1963 GCA_049697155.1 Anaerolineales bacterium | reverse complement strand
CCCACCCTGCTGCCTTGAACCCTTTCATTTCGATTATTACCCCCGCTCATAACGACCAGAAACGACTGCCCGGTACGCTGGAACAAATCTTTCGTTTTCTCGAACAGCAAACCTTTACTTCTGAAGTAATCGTTGTTGAAAACGCCAGTACCGATCAGACGTTTGAGATTGCCCGGCAATATGCCAGGCAGCACGCAACCCTGCAGGTGCTTCAGAGCAAAAAAGGGAAAGGGGCTGCCGTCCGGCATGGGATGCTGCAGGCGCGCGGGGAGTATCGCTTCATGTGCGACGCCGATCTCTCCATGCCGGTCGAGGAGATTGTCAAATTCATTCCCCCAAAACTTCAGGATTTCGATATTGCCATCGCCTCGCGTGAAGCCAAAGGCGCGGTGCGTTACAACGAGCCATCCTATCGTCACTGGGGCGGGCGCGGCATCAACTTCATCATTCAAGCCCTGATCCTGCCCGGATTGAATGATACCCAGTGCGGATTCAAATGCTTCCGGGCCGGGGTGGCCGAGGACATATTCAAGCGGCAGATCCTGTCCGGCTGGTCATTCGATATCGAGCTGCTTTACATCGCGCGCCGGCACGGTCACCGGGTCATCGAAATTCCCATCCGCTGGTATCACTTCGCAGACAGCAAAGTCAGCGCGCTGCGCGACGCCCTGCGCATGATCCGCGATATCTTCCGCATCCACGCCAACGCCCGGCGGGGACTGTACGATGCGAGTTAACCCGGATACTTTCTACGAATCAAAATTCTGGAAGAGCGGTCTGCTGCACGTGGCCGGACTGGATGAAGCCGGACGCGGTGCCCTGGCGGGACCCGTCGCGGTCGGAGCGGTGATCCTGCCCAAAGGCAAAACGCGGCTTTCCAAGGCCCTGGCCGGGGTGCGTGACTCCAAGCAGATGACTCCCCTCGAGCGCGCAGCGCTTGCGCCGCGCATCAAGGAGATCGCCCTGACCTGGAGCGTCGGCTTCGCCTCGGCCGCGGAGATCGATTCGCACGGCATCGTCTGCGCGACGCGCCTGGCTGCGCTGCGCGCCCTGAACGGATTGGCATTCTCCCCCCAATATTTGTTGACGGATTTCCGGCTCGAACTGCCGCAGCTGGAGATTTCGCAGACCGCCCTGGTCAGAGGCGATGCGCTTTGCCTGAGCATCGCGGCCGCCTCTGTGCTGGCCAAGACCGCCCGCGACAAGCTGATGTGCGAACTGGATGCCTGTTATCAGGGCTACGGGCTGGCAGCCCACAAAGGCTACGGCACGCAGGCCCACCGGTCCGCGCTGGAACGATTGGGCTTTTCAGCCGTACATCGTAAATCTTTTACATTAAGCAAATAGGTCACGCTCCCAGCGTGACCTATTTGCTTTTAGGGCAGGCTTGCCTGCCTATTTTTTGCTTCTGCGCAGGAAGAATTTCGTAATTTCTTCTGTTACCGCCGGGATCAAGGCCAGACCGACGACGATCAGCCATTCACGCCCGCTCAGGAAATGGGTGTTGAAGATTGGCTGCAGGAAGGGCACCGCAGTGACCAGGATCAGCAGCGTGATGGACAGCCCAACGGCATACTGCATGTAGCGGTTCGAGAATATGCCGATCTGGAAGAGCGAAGCGCGTTCCGAACGGACGGTGTAGGCCCGGAAGAGTTCGCACAGCGAGAGCGTGACGAAGGCCATGGTCTCCGCGGTCTGGACGTCGATGCCGCGCCAGTCATGTGCGATCAGGTACGTGATGGGGTTTCCGGCCAGGGTTGCGCCCGCTTCCAGGTGCCAGATCAGGCCGAGGGCAAATGCGGTCAGTACGGCGCCGGTCTGGGCAAAGGTTTGCACGATCAATCCCACCATCATGCTGCGATTGACGATCGGCTCCGACTTGGAGCGCGGCTTCTGCTGCATGATATCGGGGTCGCCTTTTTCGACGGCCAGCGCCAGGGCCGGCGCGCCGTCGGTGATCAGG
>JBAVVF010000789.1:0-1745 GCA_049697155.1 Anaerolineales bacterium | reverse complement strand
GCCGATCGCCGTGCAAAGCCCAGGAAGCGGGCGAATTCGGCTTTGGACTCGCAATCAAACCCTTCTGCAATATTGGTCATCGACGAAACCGCCGCACGTTGGATCTGATCTCGAAGTCCAAAATCCTTTGCAAGCGCGCCTGAGCAGGTAAGCTGATAGATCATCTTCACGAGTTTGCGGGCTTCCTGCCAGGCTTGTATATCTTCAAAGCGTGTGATCAACGACATATAACCCTCCTATGAACAAAGTTAGTCTTATTGTACCTGACACCTGACACCTGACACCTGAAACTTCTATATCATCGTCGGCTCCTCATACACTCCGAACACTTCCTTCAACACCTGAATGATCTCGCCCAGCGTTGCATACGAATGGACGGCTTCCATGAGATGGGGCATGGTGTTTTCCGTCCCTCCCGCAGCAATCCGGAGCCTGTCCAGGGCCTGGCCCACGCGCCCGTTGTCACGCGTCCTGCGCAGTTCCTGCAAGCGGTGCATCTGTCTTTCATAGCCTTTGGGATCCATCTCGAGGATGGGGATCGTCAGAGGTTTCTTTTCAGCATAAGCGTTCACGCCCACGATTCTACGAACCCCTCGATCGATTTCGCGCTGATAACGGTAGGCCGCGTCCGCGATCTCGCTTTGGAAGAATCCCTTTTCGATGGCCGGGATGACTCCACCCAGGTCTTCGACCCGGCGGAAATAGTCATATGCCTGCTGTTCGATGCGATCGGTCATGGCCTCGACGAAGAAACTGCCTCCGAGCGGATCGATCGTATTCGCCACCCCGGACTCCTCCGCGATGATCTGCTGGGTGCGCAGGGCGATGGTCACGGCGTGTTCGGAGGGCAATGCCAGGGCCTCATCGAGCGAGTTGGTGTGCAGGCTCTGCGTGCCACCCAGAACCGCCGCAAGCGCCTGAATCGCGACGCGCACAACATTATTCTCAGGCTGCTGGGCAGTGAGCGAGACTCCCGCCGTCTGGGTGTGGAAGCGCAGCAGCCACGAGCGTGGGTTCCTGGCCTTGAAGGTCTCGCGCATCTCACGCGCCCAGATCCGCCGGGCAGCGCGATATTTGGCGATCTCTTCGAAGAAGTCGTTGTGCGCGTTGAAGAAGAAGGAAAGACGCGGGGCGAACTCATCCACGTCCATGCCGCGCGCGATGCCCCAGCGTACGTACTCCAGCCCGTCGCCGAGGGTGAAGGCCAGTTCCTGCGCGGCCGTCGAACCTGCTTCACGGATATGGTATCCGCTGATCGAGATCGTATTCCACTGCGGCACCAGCTCGGCGCCGAATTCCATCGTATCCACCACCAGCCGCATGGACGGTTCGGGCGGGAAGATGTATTCCTTTTGGGCGATAAATTCCTTGAGGATGTCGTTCTGGATCGTGCCGCGCAGCTGGTCGGGGCGCAGGCCTTTGTTCTCGGCCGCGGCGATATACATAGCCCAGATGATGGCGGCCGGCGAGTTGATCGTCATGCTCGTGGATACTTTGTCGAGGGGAATGCCGTCGAGCAGAATCTCCATATCCTTCAGCGAAGAAACTGCAACGCCGCACTTGCCAAACTCACCCAGGGCTTCGGGCTGGTCGGTGTCATAGCCCATTAATGTCGCCAGATCGAACGCGATGGACAAACCCGTCTGTCCCTGTTCCAGTAAATACTTGAAGCGCGCGTTCGTCTCCTCGGCGGTGCAGAAGCCCGCGAACATGCGCATCGTCCAGAGCTTGGAGCGATGCAGCGT
>JBAVVF010000788.1:0-2471 GCA_049697155.1 Anaerolineales bacterium | reverse complement strand
GCCGCTGACCCGCCCGTATCTGATTGCCCTGACGGTGCTGGCAGTCGGCGTGATCCTGATCGGGACGGTTTTCGGTCCCTGGTTTGTCTGGTCTGAAGTGGCCGCTTTGAATTTGTTTTAGTTTGCGAAAACCCTGTCAGATTTGGAAGAGATGACATAAGCAGTCCGATTTGACATAGTTTTAGCCTGTCAGTTATAATCGTGCAACATGACACAATCCGGGCAAAAGGGCAGAGGCATTCTTAACACCTTGCTCATTGTGATGATTGGGCAGGTGGGATGCCTGACCCTGGTCATCATTCTGGCCTCCGTTTTTGGCGGGTTGTGGCTGGACAAGACGTTTGATACAAAGCCGGTTTTCACACTGGCTTTGTTGTTTGCTGGAATTCCTGTATCCGTGCTGGTAATGCTGGTGGTGGCACGCAGGACACTGGCCCGCTTGAAGGACCAGGCGGAAAAAGAAAAGGATTCTGATATTTCGTCTTAGGAGGCGGATTTGGAACAAGAAGTAAAACGCAGACCCTGGCGCCGCTGGGTCGTTCTGGTGCTGATGATCGCGGGCTTTGTATTGGGCGGCATCTTTGTGCCCGTTCAGCCTGAGATCGCGGTTGCCCCGGAAAAATTGATTGAAGAGCCGATCTTCGAGAATTTTCTCGGTCTCTTTGGGCCTCTTTATTTGGTAAATACACTTCCCACACTGGTTGTGACCATCATTTTGCTGATCGTGATCGCATACTTCACGAATCGTTCATTGAGCCAAAGCGCACGTACAGACCTGGTCCCGCGTGGGATTGGCAACGCGATGGAAGCCATTTTGGAAGTGCTCTATAACCTCACCGAGGGCTCGGCGGGCGCGAAGTGGGCAAAAGCGATCTTTCCATGGTTTGCAACCATTTTGATCTATGTCCTGGTTGCCAACCTGCTTAAACTGGTTCCGGGTTTTGAGTCCATTGGCGTTTTACACCCTCATGGCGGCGGACATGCAGGCGAACTTCATGGTTGGTACCTTTACGACGCCGAACTAAGCCATGAATACATTCTTGCTCCGTTTGTGCGCGGCATCTCTGTGGATCTGAACTTCACCGCCGCGCTGGCGCTGATCGCCGTGGTAATGATCCAGGTGATCGGTTTCCGGGCTCAGGGATTCGGTTATATCAGCAAGTTCTTCAACACACGCCGGATGTTCAAGGTGCCGTTCTTCGGCGCGATGGACTTTTTGGTCGGATTGCTCGAGCTGATCTCGGAACTTTCCAAGATCCTCTCGTTTGCCTTCCGTCTTTTCGGAAATATGTTCGCCGGGATCGTGCTGGTCGCGATCGTGGCGGGCCTGCTTGGAAAGTTCTCCATTTTGCCTGCGATGATCATGATGTTCGAATTGTTCGTGGGCGTGATCCAGGCATTTGTATTTGGAATGTTGACCATGGTCTTTATGGCGCAAGCCACGCAGGGCCACGGCGAAGAGCATGCAGAAGCTCATTAATTCAGAAATCACAGGATAGCCCTAAGGAGGCATTAGAGATGGAAGGAAATATTTTGGATGCGATGCGCTACGTTGGCGCAGGTCTGGCGATGATCGGCGCGGCGGGCGCCGGCGTGGGGATTGGTCTGAGTGTGCAGGGTGCGCTTACCGGTATGGCCCGCAACCCGGATACATACGGCAATCTTTTGACGAACATGATCCTCGGTATCGCCTTCTCTGAGGCGATCGCGATCTACTGTCTGGTGATCGCGTTCCTCATGCTCTTCAAAGTTGTGTAACAGATAGGAGCAGTTGATGGAAGCACTTGGTATCAATCTTGGTTTGCTGATTGTTCAAATCATCGCGTTCATTATTGTATTTCTCACGTTGAACGCCTGGGTCTATAGACCCATGTTGAACATGATGGAGACCCGCAAACAGAAAATTGCACAGGGATTGGAAGACGCCCGTGTCGCAGCCGAGGCCCGGGCCAACGCAGAAAAAGAAGCCGCCAAAGTGATCGCGGATGCGCAGACGGAAGCCAGCAAGGTCGTCCGCGAAGCGACCGAGCGCGCCGCAGCTGCCGGGCAGGATGTCAAAGCCGCCGTCGAAGCCGAAGCGTCCAAAGCCCGTGAGTCCGCCGTCGCGGAGGCTGAGATCGAACGCAATCGCATTCTCGGAGACCTGCGCACTCAGGTCGCTGCGCTGGCGATTGCTGCCGCCAGCAAGCTGGTCGGTGAAGCGCTGGACGAAAAGAAGCAGCGGGCTTTAATCGATGAGTTCTTCTCGGGCGTGAAATCCGGCAAGGTGGTCGTGCTGCGGGATGCCGATTTCAAAGGTGAGTCGGCCCAAATCACCAGCGCGCTGCCCCTGAACAAGGATGAGGAAGAAGCCCTCCGGCGGGACGTGCTGGCCCAGATTGGCGCCAAAGAGGTCGCCTTCCGGGTCGATCCGGCCATTTTGGGCGGGCTGGTCATCAAGGTGGGTGACAAGGTCCTGGATGGTTCTGTGG
>JBAVVF010000787.1:0-4293 GCA_049697155.1 Anaerolineales bacterium | reverse complement strand
GCCCGCACGACAACCCGGCGAAGATAGGTCCCGCTCTTTTCGTCATAGGTATCGCACGTGATCAGCGTCAGGTAAGACTTCTCTTCATGCTGCATCACGGTGATGTCATCGGGCTGGACATACGCATTGGAGACAACTTTGTACGTGTAACGATACCCCGCGTTATAGATATAGATATATTCACCGATGCCCAGGGCTTTCAACCCGGAAAACACGCCGGGCTTCCCGTCCGCGTTGACGGCATGTCCCGTGAGCAGGCTGTTGCCTTTCCAGGTGGGATAGGCCGTTCCATTCAACCATCCAACCTGGTCATGGAGCCAGGAGACATCCCAACTCCCATTCTTAGACTCCACACCAACAATAGTGGTATTTACTTTGATCACGGGAATCTCAATAGCCAGGCTTGTCGTGCCATAAACAGGTTGGGAAGCGTTATCGAGTTTTGTCGCTCTGCCCGGAGCAAAACCGGTAACGGGGATGAGGAAAGCACCGGTGGTTCCAGCCGGAGGCACTGGATTGCCATTTCCTCGGCCGCCCCCGCCACCTCCACCCCCTCCTCCTCCAGGATTGCCGGTTATGGTCAGTATGTCGATTGCGGGCAGGGGATTGGTCACATCGACGTTCGGATCGGTAATCAGCGAGCGTTCCGGGATCGTATTTCGATAATCTCCGGGAGCGCTGCCCGTGATCGCCACCTCCATCGTGCAGGATGAGTTACCTGCCAGCACGCCATCGCTTAATTGGATCAACTGCGTTCCCGAGGCGGCCGTCAGCGTGCCCCCGCAGCGATTGACTGGCGCAGGCGCAGGGCTGCCGGCAATCGCCAGCCCGGAGGGCAATACATCCCTTAATCCCAATCCGGTTAGTGGAATATCTCCCGTATTCTGGATCGTGATGGTCAGTATGGAATGAGCACCGGCCCGAATGGGATTCGGGGCAAAGGATTTATCAACGATCGCGCCCGAAAGATTGGTCAATGTAGCTTCCGTGGCCCTTGCATTCCTGACCCCGTTGGTCGTGCTCACCGCGCCCGCTCCGATAATATTGGTCAGGTTGCCATCCACCGTCAAGGTGGCGCGGAGGGTCAATGTACATCTTCCGAAGGGCGGGAGGCTGCCGCCGCTGAACGAGAAGGAATTTGCCCCGGCAGCTCCGTTGAGCGTCCCCCCACAACTGCCCGTATCGAAATTTGGCGGGTTGGCAAGGATCATCCCGGTTCCGGGTACATTGTTTTCCATGGGCATGTCATCGGTAAACGCGATGCCCGTCAGTGTGACACTGCCCGGATTGATCAGCTCGATGCTCATGGTCGAGGAGGAGCCATTAAAGACCTGCTTCGGGTTAAAGCCCTTGACCAGCGAAATCGCCAGCGTGCCGCCACCGGTGACCGTCAGACTTGCAGTCAGAGCATTTGCGGGCCGCCGACCTTCAGCGTTTGTAATGTTGTCCGGAGGAATGCTGTTCGTATACGGTGTGTTCGCCGGACTGGGCGTAATGCTGGTCACAAAAACGTCGATCCGGCAGGTGCGTCCGGCCAGGATTAGCCCGTTTTCCAAAAGGATGAAATCTTCCCCCGTGGTGGCAGTCAATGTTGCAGAAGTGCCGCAACCGCTGGTGACTGGAGCGGTGGAATTGCTTATGCTCAGTCCGGCAGGCAGGTCGTCCCGGACCGAGAAGTCCGTCAGGTTCGTATCGCTCGGCGCAATGATCGTGATCCTCAATCTGGAATTGCCGCCGGCCTGGATGGTCGAGGGCGAAAACGACTTTGTGCCCGCCACACTTGCTCCACTGATGGTTACATTTGCATTGGCCGGACGCAGATTGCGGATACCCTGGTCGGTGGTCAGCGTCTGAGCAGGAATGGTATTCGTAAAGGTTCCGGAAATGGTTCCCGCCGGCGCGGTGACATCCACCGATATCGCGCAGGTTCCGGGAGAGGCGGGGCTTCCGGCCGGGATGGTCCCCCCCGACAGGCTCACACTGTTTGCCGTCAGCGTGGTGCTCCCGCCGCAGCTATTTGCCGTTACATCCACTACAGTCAAAGGATCAGGCAATGTGTCTGTGAATTCAACACCCAGGTGGGGGAAATCCATCGGGTTCTGCAAGGTAATGATCAGGGTTGTGCTGCCGCCGGCTGGAAATGTTGTCGGTGTGAATCGTTTTGAAATTCCAATCTCCTGGACGGTCAGCCGGGCGGTGGCGGGTGAGGCATTCGACAGGCCCTGCAGGGTTTCCAGCGAATTGGCACGAATCCTATTTGTGTATGCCCCTTGGGTATCGGATGTGACTCTGACCGTAATAATGCAGGCTGAATTGGGAGGAATACTCCCATCATTGAGCGTGACCGATGTGTTGCCCACGGCCTCCAAAGAGGCCGAGGCCCCGCATTCCGAGAGGGATGTGTCCAGCGGATCGGACAGAACAACATTGGGAGGCAGACTGTCGGTGAGCGAAGCCTGGGTCAGGGTTGTGTCTGATGAATTGTTCCGGATCACGATCGTCAACAAACTGGTCCCCCCGGCCCAGATCGTGCTGGGGCTGAAACTCTTGGTCACCGAGGGACTCGGGATACCGCTCACGTTGAGGCTGGCGCTGGCGGGAGTAGTGTTGGTGATAGAGATGCCGCCAGGGCCCGTTGAGTTCAATGTGTCGGCTGGAATCCGATTGATAAGGGTATCGGCAACCGTCGAAGTGACGTTGAGCGTTACGGTGCATGATCCCGGTATGGAGCCGGCTTGGGCCGGTACCATCCCTCCGCTCAGGGAAAAACTCGTCCCGCCGGGCGGTGCCGTCACGGAGCCGCCGCAGGAATTGGTCAAATCCACAGGGTCTGCAATGGTCAGTCCGGGCTGAAGGAGAACTAAATTATCGGTCCAGGAGGCATTTGTCAGTGGGAAACCATTGGGATTGAAAACGGTCACGCTCAGTCGCGAGGACTCGCCTACCGCGATCGAGATGGGGGAAAAGCTCTTGTTGATTTCAGCCGGGAGGGAGATCTGGGCATACACAGTTTTTTGCGGAACCCCCAGGATCAATACAGTCAGGAGTACCACGAGCAGGGAAATAAGAGCTTTGCGCATTTTTGTCCTTTGGGAGTATCCGTATTAAAAAAGAAACCGACGCACGCGGTGCGGTCGGTTTCGCCACTGGCTCACCACTGCCCTTTCCAACAATCAGGATTGGCGACCAAACTGGGCTGTGGATCAATGCTTCCGCTGTAACTATTTATTAAATTGATATTAATCACCATTTTATGCGATAATTCGGGTATGTCAAGTCCGATTCTCATGATTGCTTGAACTCGTCGAGCGGGTCATCGAAGCGATCACCCGCTCCCGGCAGTGATAAAATAAATTCGAATTCCACTATGCTTCCAGATTTCCGCGTCCGGCAACGTGACTATCTTCTCGAAATCTCGCGCGCCCTCACTCAGGAGCTCGATCTTGAGAAACTACTCGCACGCATCCTGCGGATCGCGATCGAAATGCTCGCCGGACAGGCCGGCATCATCGCATTGAAGGAAACCGGCTGGCGTGTCGCGGCGGCCCATGGGATCGCTCCCGCTTTTCTGAGCTACCTCACCCCTTTACTGGCCGAGGAAAATGTCCGCGAGTTGAACGTCAACGAGCTCAATCGTATGCTGAAGGAACTGACCTACACCGCCAGCATGGGACTGCTCAACGGTACCGCCCTCCCCCTCGCCGCCCATGGACAGGTCATCGGAGTCATCTTCATCTTCCGCAATTATCCCGATCTCTTCACCCCGAACGACCGGGTGCTGCTGCAATCCTTCGCCGACCAGGCCGCCATTGCGGTCTTCAATGCCCGCCTTTATGGACAGATCTCCTATGAAAAGCAGAGGCTGGACGCTCTGCTCGATTCGGCCGCGGACGGCATCCTGATTCTGAATGCCGATCTGACGATCGAACGCGTGAACGACGCCTTCGAAGGGATCTATGGCAAGACTCACGCTGAGCTCGTGAACCTTTCACACGCTGAAGTCCTGACCTGGGCCAACCATCCCCAGGGTTCGACGTTGAACGAAGCCATTGCAAACGGTTGGCCCCTAACGCCCAACGCGACCCTCTACGTGGAGGGCGATCTGAAACGTTCGTTTCCGCCTCCCCTCCCCGTAGGCATCACGTACGCGCCGCTTCTCTCCGAGGATGGCAAGCTGCGCAATGTGATTGTCTCGGTGCGCGATATCACCCACTTCCGGACCGCGGATGAAATCAAGTCGACGTTCATTTCGATCGTCAGCCATGAACTGCGCACACCGGTCACCCTGATCAA
>JBAVVF010000786.1:0-11462 GCA_049697155.1 Anaerolineales bacterium | reverse complement strand
AATTGCTCGGTATCTGTCGCCAGGGCGAGAGGTTCGGCGAACTACGACAAAGGGCGGTTCGTAAACTGTACCAGAAAACCTACGTATCCGGGAAATTTCATCAATCCTATCCCAGGCAGAGAGGTTTTTCGCAATCAAGTAAGGATAATTCTTTCCAATCTTTTTATCTCGATAGGGAACCACGGCTCCGACATGAACTTCAAAGTCATCACCAACTTTGCCAATTTTTGAATTAACAGGTTTTTTATTCCATGCTGTCCCTAGTTTCTTCTCAGGTTTAGTCACTCGAAGCTGCAGAATAAACACATGAATATCTGTCCATTGATCAAATTGACCGCTCAGTGTGACCCGTTCAATTTCGGCGCTCTCTGAGATATGGTCGCGCCAATCAGCATACCGACTGCCAGATCGCAAAACATCGGGAAGAATAGCAATTATTCGGGAATTTGGCGTTACATGGGAGACACAATAATCAACGAACAGGGCAGCACTTGACACTTTTCCTGATGCCCAACAGCAGTTTTCTGGAGCGTCAATCAGCTGATAAGGAGGATTCATTACAATCATTGACCCCTTCTGCAAAGCGCTTTGCTCTTTAAAGCAGTTCCCGGGTTTCAATAATGGAAACCATTGATCGGAATATGATAAAGCTTGATTTCCAGAAAAATTGCCACGCGACAATGCCGCCAAAAAAAGCCGAGCCTTGGCTGCACGGACAAATTCTGGACGAAGATCAAAGCCAGCAATTCTTTGGCCCCACTTCTCAAGAGTGTGCTCTAAGTCTTTTTCGACAGGTAGCTTTTGAACACAACTCAGCAGCAAATCTCCGGCTCCACATGCCGGATCCAAAAAAACCGTTGAACTATTGACTTGCTTAAGCACTCCACGCAGCGCCCACTTTGCCAGCGAGGAACCCGTAAAGAACACTCCTGAATTCCGGCGCAGTTCAAGCGGAATAGAGCTGTTTAATGCCAGACGAGGTCCACCATCCAAGGCGCTCAATATAGTCTTATCGCGGAAATTGGTCTCGAATGTGGTTAAAGCTTTCTGGGCTAAACTCTCGAGTTGTTCTACATAAGCCTCAAACGCATCATTCATAATATATCCAAGCAGAGAATACTTATGTGTCTTTAGTTGCTCCAGTGGGATTATAACAATAGTTCCGCCTAATCTCTGCAACCGTTTCTTCGGGTATTTCCCTACCCCAGGGCTACTTCAATTGGCAGTCTTAATATAGCACCGGGTGATGCCTCTATTCTCAAATCCAAAACGCTCGTAGAAGTGCTGCGCGACCCGGTTGGTGTTCGCCGTATCCAGGTGCAGCTGGCGGTAATGTTCACCGTGCAGGTCCGCAGCCAGCCGTTGCAGCACCCGGGTACCGCAGCCCTGTCCGCGGAACTCCTGCCTGATCCCAATCCACGTCAGACAGGCAATGTCGGTCGTGGCGCCTCCGGTAAGCTCATCCAGAAATCGAATCTGCAGCGTGCCGATCAGATTGTCCCGCAGACAGATCTCGTAATTCCGGATGCCGGGCTCGACGATGGGTTTCGGCACCAGCTGCAAGCCGTCCTGGCAGGGCGGATCGCATTCCGTCAGCTCCAGGCTGTAGTAAACATTCTCGTGCTCGACCCGGTATCCGTTCCCACGCAGGAACCGGTCGACGTGCTCCAGGCTGTGATGCAGCTTGCCGTGATGAGCGTTGCAGCTCATGCCAAAGATATGATAGAAGGCATGCCGGATCTCGAATTGCTGCATGTAGCTTTCGCCGGCGGCAAACAAAAGATGGGCGGCATCGAAGCGATCTTCATCGAAATAGAAATGGCGAAGGACACCGATCTGCGGATTGCAGCATAACTGTCCATTTTCGTCCCAGGCGAAGGCAGGCTGTCCGTATTGAATGAAACCAATGACCTTGCCCTTCTCGAGCGCGACGAACACCTCCTGGAATGGAAACAATCTCTCGTTTTCCAGCTTATCGTCGAGCAGGCACTCGCGCCACTTCTCGGGAGAGACGGGAAAGAAATACGGAACCTGTTCCCCCAGTTTTTTCCAGTATGAAAACAATGCCTCGAAATGATCTTCCTGATACTTGATAACTTCCATGGCTGCAATCCAGACAAGCCTTATCTTATATGCTTTCCCTGCAGGTGTCACCTGTCATTTGTCACAAAAAGCACCTCCCTGCACTCCACCGCCGCCAGGAGTGGCGAAGAGAATGAGCTAAATATTTTCTCACCACGGACGCTTTGCGCACGGAGTCCACAGAGGCTTTAAAAGGTTTTCTCCGTGTTCTTCGCGAAGCACACTCGCAGAGTGCAGTGCGCTCCGTGGTAAAGGTGTTGGAAAAGCCCACACGATTAGCCACTCTCCCACCGCCAACGGGAATCCCGCGTAGCCGGTTTCGATGTATGATTGGAAGAGATTCGGCAATAAATGGGATGTCCAGAGCAATTCGCCATATTCGAGACACACTGAAGCAATAAGGAGATGTTGACATGAAACGTTTCTCGATCCTCACCCTGGTACTGACGATCACGCTGATCCTCAGTGCGTGTGGTCCAGAAGCTGCACCCACCCTCAGCACGGCTGACATGCTAAGCACGGCCGCTGCGGTAGCCCTGACGATGGTCGTAGAGACCCAGGCTGCCATCCCAACCGCCACTCCCTCGCCAACAGCAACGGTTACGAATACACCCGCTCCGACGAACACGTTCCTTCCATTGCCATCCGCAGCAGTGACATTAACTCCGGTCCCGAATGCCAATGCCGGCGCCGGAGATCCATGTGTCAAAAATCCCCTGCCGGGCGGGCTGCAGGGCAAGACCGTCAGGTTCCGTGTCTACAATTCGACCAAGGCGGTACTGACGCTCTCCGTTAATCTCCACCCAACCGTACCGCTGGGAGAATGCGGCTATCGCGTCTATAGTCTCGAGCCGGCACAATCGATCGTCATCAATGACCTGGTCGAAGGCTGTTACAGCCTCTGGGCCTGGAACCCCGATCCGAAGCGCTATTTCATGGTGACGAACGGGACCGACTGCCTGTACAGCAGCGAGGATTGGTCATTCACGATCACTACCAAAGAGATCCAGTCCAGGTGAGCTTTCCCGAATTCCCGGTTCAGTCCACCTGAATTGACGGGAACTTCCGTCAAGAGGTGGAGCTTATCTAAAAAATTCCGCCAGCAGTTCAGCTGCTGGCGGAACGATTTCTACCGACCTAACACTCACTATACCCGCAGGCGTAACATTTGCGGCAGCCCTCTTCATTGACCACCGCGGCCTCTCCGCACTCGGGGCACAGGTCGCCGATCTTCATCTTCTGGAGCAGGGCTTCCTCTTCGATGGTCTGATGGCCGCCATTGCCGTTTGGCTTTTCCTCGATCACCGGCAGGGCGCCCACCTTCTGACGCAGATACATATCGAGCACCTGGCCGATGCCGTCGGGCAGCGAACGGACCCGGTTGGGCCCCATCCCCAGGGAACGCCCGCCGCCGATGCCCATCAGCTGGCGCACGACCTCCCGCAGGCGGTCGGTCTGTTTGGTGGGCGACGACATGCGCAGGATGTACGAGATCAGGCGCCCGATCGCCTCCGACACGGCCGCGGTCTCCGAACCTGCCTTGGACGTGTTGATGAAGGCTTCGAAGGGCTGCTCGCCTCCATTTTCATTGATGGTGACGAACGCCTTGCCAACGGGCGTCTCGACGTTGTAGGTTTTCCCCGTCAGAACGCGCGGGCGCGGCTTCTTCGGATCTGCCGAGAACGTGGGAGCCAGTTCCGGCTTGCTCGCGCTGAGTGCTGGCGCGATCGAAGCGTCCTTCCTCTCTGCGGTCGCTTTGGTTTCCAACACCACTTTCTCGCGTGAACCGGTCACGTAGACGGTGATCCCTTTGCAGCCCAGCTCCCAGGCCAGCATGTAGGCTTTGGCAACCTCCTCTTCGGTAGCCCCTTCGGGGAAGTTGACCGTCTTCGAAAGCGAGTTGTCCACAAAGGCCTGCAGGGCGGCCTGCATGCGGACGTGTTCCTCGGCCGTGATGTCCGCCGAGACGACAAACCGGTCGCGCACTGCCTGTGGAATGTCCTTGATGTTCTGGCAGGTGCCGGCCCGCATCACCTGCTCGACGATCTCCTGCCGTTTTTCCTCGCCCAGCCCCAGCTTCTTCAGCGCCTCGTCGAAGCGTGGGCTGGCATACGTGAGCTGGAGGTCCTTGCCGTTGTCGTTGACATGCCGGATGTAGGCCAGCGCGAAGACCGGCTCACAGCCGTAGCCTTCACAGCCTGCGACGGTGGCGATCGTCCCGGTCGGCGCGACCGTGGTCTGGGCCGCGTTGCGGATGCCGTGCCTGCGGATGCCTTCCACGATCGCCTCCCACTTGACCTCCGGCCGGCCCCAGCGATCCTCGAGCGGGACCGGCGGCTGAGGCGGTGTCCAGGTTGGGTGATCCATGTCGTAGATCGAGCCTTCGATGGCCGGGAACGGTCCGCGCTCCTCGGCCAGCTCGACGCTGGTCTGCATGGCGTGGTAGCGGACGAACTCCATGACCTGCGCGCCGAACTGCTGACCCTCCGGCGAGCCATAGCGCACCCCGGCGTGATACATCAGGTCCGCCAGCCCCATGATGCCAAGACCGATGCGGCGGGCCCGGTGGGCAGCTTCCTTGAGCTGCGGCACGGCCGGCACGTAGGCATTCGCCTCGACCACGTCATCCAGGAATCGCGTGGACAACACCACGCTCTTCCGCAGGGACTCCCAATCCACCGTGCCGTCGGGCCCGCAGTGCTCGTTGAGGTTCACCGAGCCGAGACAGCAGTTCTCGTAGCTTCCTAAAAATTGCTCGCCACACGGGTTTGTTGATTCAAGTTGATAAAGGTGCGGAACAGGGTTGGCATGATTCGCGGCATCCAAAAACAAAACGCCAGGCTCGCCATTGTGATGTGCCTGTTTGACGATCCGATTAAAGATTTCACGTGCACGTATCTTTTTATATGATCTGATCTTGATCCCGGCGGACTCTGCCTGTTCCAGGGTTCCGCTAAAGCCTTTGGCTTTGACATCCCAAAGGTCAGGGAAGCGCAATTCCCAGTCTTCATCATTTCTGACTGCGCGCATAAACGCATCCGTGATACCTACGGAGATATTGAAGTTTGTAATATGGTTCTCGTTCGTTTTGCATTCAATGAATTCTTCCACGTCCGGATGATCGACGCGCAGCACTCCCATATTGGCACCCCGCCTCGTACCGCCCTGCGCAATCTCCCCAAAGGCATGATCGTAAACTCGTAAAAATCCCACAGGACCCGTCGCCTGACCGGCCGACGTTTTAACCATGGAGCCCTTCGGGCGCAGGCGCGAGAACGAAAAGCCGTTCCCGCCGCCCGTCTGCTGGATCAGGGCCGCGTCGCGCAGAGTCTGGAAGATGCCCGCGCTGTCGCGTCCCATGTCGTCCGTGATCGGTAATACAAAGCAGGCAGCCAGCTGGCCGAGCGGGGTCCCCGCGCCGGTAAATGTCGGCGAGTTCGGAAAGAATTTCTTGCTGGACAGTAAATGGTAATACTCGACCGTGCGCTTCTGTACATCAGCACCCCATGCTTCCTCGACCTTCGCCACATGATAGGCCACGCGCCAGAACATCTCCTCCACGGTTTCGGCCGGCTTGCCATCGTCCCCCCGGCGGACATAGCGCTTCATCAGCACCTGGCGGGCATTGTCCGTTAGATTGGCCTTTGGCAATCCCTTGGGCATGGGGGCTGTGGGAAGTAATCCGTTGTGCACCTTGCTGGATGGGGTTACTGCTTTACTGCTTGCCATGGCATATTCTCCTCATGAATTAAATAGGTAGTTAAGCTTCGACAAAAAGAGACAGAGACGCTCCGCCCAGGGCGGATAAACGGTCGCTGTCACTCAATTAGCTTTCGAGCAAATGGTCTATTTCTTTACGAATGGAGCGCAGGTCGTCCAGACCGAGATATACAATCGCATAACGGATATACGCTATCTGATCCATTTCCTTCAAACCATTAATCACCAGGTCACCGACAACACGCGAGGACACTTCTGACTTGCCCATTTTCTGCAGTTGAGTCTCCACCTGTCCGATCAGCCGCTCGATATCTGCAGCCGAGACAGGTCGCTTGGCACATGAGATCCGGATGCCGCGGGCCAGTTTCTCATGGTCGAACTCTTCACGAGTACCGTCCTGTTTGACGATCAGCGGAGTGGCCAGGATCGGACGTTCGTAGGTGCTGAAGCGCTGTCCACATTTGAAACATTCCCTGCGGCGGCGGATGCCCCCATGGCTGTCATGAGAAGTATCGAGGACTTTAGAATCATGATGCTGGCAGTATGGACAGCGCATTGTTTGACCACTCCATTATTAGAACATTTGTAACCGCCAGATGTGGGCGTTGCCGCTCTGCATCCCCGTACATTTGGCGTTTCTTAGTCAGGATTGTAGCATAGGAGGCAGGCCCAATACAAGAGGACACACGGGGGATTTACCTTAAAATTTTGGGGTAGTTTGAGAAGCAAATCATCCTGGCGGATCAGATAACACTTTTATATAAGAATTAACCGGAGTGTGATACGATAGGATACCATCGCGACGTACATCCCCCTCATAAACATTCTAAGGAAGGAACTCGAAATGAGAGCATTCAAGGTCTTCATTTTGGGATTGCTGTACGGCTGGTTTGTCAAAGCTGCGGTCGACAGGATCTATCGGAAAAATGAGATCAATGATATTCGAAATGAAAATGCCTCTCTGAAGGAATACATTCGCGCCCTCGAATTAAAGCTCGAGTCCAAGTCGGCCAGGCGGACGACTGCCCGGGCCAGATCCATTCCAGCCGCGGCCGGGAAGGATGATCTCAAAGCCATCAAGGGCATCGGACCGGCGATCGAGGGGAAATTGAATGACGCCGGCATCCGGACCTTCGATGCTCTGGCTCGTCTCACGGTTGCAGAATTGGAGAATATCCTTGGAAGCACCAGGCGGCTCGTGAAGGAAAAGGATTTGATCGCCCAGGCCAGGAAGCTCGCGGGATAAAAGGAAGCCTGATACAAGCGAAATGTCACGCGAAAAGCGTGACCTACGGAATCTCCTTTAAAAACTTCATTACGATCTGATTGAACGCCTGGGAATGGGACTGGTGCGGGACGTGGCCTGCGCGCAATGATTCCCCCCTTGCCCGGGGCAGCCCATTCACCACCTGCGGGAAGGAGGCGGGCGAAAGCGTCTGGTCGCGGTCGCCCCACACGACCAGGGCCGGCACATCGATCTCGGACAGGTGCGGAGTCATATCCACTAAAACGTTCGGGATATGGTATACGCCCGGCGCGGTCCGTTTGTAATCAAGTGTCGTCTGCACTCGCACTCTCTCCGGCAATGAATGCCGCGCGCCAACGCTGTGTCCCATGGCTGCGCTGGACACGTCCACCAGGAAGCGGAACAACCTTTCCGGCAGCCGGTGGAGGTCAAACCGGCCCGGGTTGGTGCGATTGTACGTCGCGCGCACGAGGCGCGGCAGCTGCGAGGGAGAATAAAACGGGTTGACGAGGATCAGGGCGCGGGTCGCGGCCGGCGCACGCCGCGCGTATTCCAGCGCCACGTGCCCGCCGAGCGAGTGTCCGATCAGGATGGCCGGCTCCGTCAGCTGCAGCGACTCCACCCACCGGGAAAAGTGGTCGAAGATCCAGTCCATTTCATAGGCACGCGAATCCGGCTTCGGGCTGTCGCCGTGACCGAGCAGGTCGAGCGCGTAACAGGCATGCTGCGCGGCAAGCTCGGGGATCAGGTCATCCCAATCGTGGAGCGAGGCGGCCAGTCCGTGGATCAGGATGACCGGCGCGCCCGTCCCCTGCTGCACGTAATTTGCAGCCTTTGGAATCGGGTTGATAGTCATTGGAAAGCAGTTTAAGTGGAACAGGAGGAGATGTCAATTTCCCTCCGCTGAGCAGAACCATACATGAAACCTATCCGACAAGATGTCCGTCATGTAATTGCTCTGTAATGTCTCGGTTTTTCACTTGCGTGTAAAATGGAAACACTGTCCATCGACAGATAAAAGCTGGAAACTTGAGAAAACTCCAATTCCCTCACCTCTCCATCCGTGCGAAATTGACATTGCCGTATGTCATTCTCTCCCTGATCATTGCCCTGGGGGGAGGCTTGATCGTCACGCAGGTGGTGATCGACTCGGTGGAGGACCGCTTCAGCAGCCAGTTGATCGAAACCCGAAAACTGGCCTCCGAAATCATGGTGCGTGAGGAAGCCGGGCTCCTGGAAACGCTGAGGCTGCTGGCGTACACGGAGGGAGTGTCCCAGGCAATCGAGCAGAGAGATCGCAACCGGATTCGGGAACTTGTTTTCCCTGCCACCTTCAACGCAGAGGAGGATGTTGTTCTGGTGCTGGATAAGGATAGCAATGTCCTGGCAGCCGTGCTCAAATCGGCGGAGACGGGCAAATATGAATATCCCGAGATTACCGAGAAGCTCGACACATTACCCTTCGTGGCCAGACTGGTCAACCAGGAGGTCGATGAAACAGGCGACAAATATTCGGGGGTTTCGATGGCAGACTGGGGCGCGTACTTTTTTGTCTCCGGGCCGGTCAATAATGAGCAGGGTGAACTGAGCGGACTCGTTCTGGTCGGTAAATCCATCGATGGCATCGCTGAAAGAATCCGGGAAGAGACACTTTGCCAGGTCACCGTTTACGACACTGCGTTCAACCCCATTAGCACAACCTTTATCGAATTCCCGGCTGTACCCGGCGTGGATCCGGCAAGGCTTCTGGGAGTGAAGGAAAAACAATCCCTGCAGCGGAACCTTGAAATCGGTGATATCGCCTATACGGAGGTCCTCAGCGCCTGGGAAATCAGGGAGGGTGAGAATATTGGCATCCTGGGGACTTCCCTCCCAAAGACGTTCGTCGTACGGACCAGCCGCGTCACGCGGCTGAACGTTGCCTGGCAGGTGATCCTGGCGACACTGGCTGCCATGCTGCTTGGGATTTTCCTATCGAGGCGCATCACCCAGCCGATCCTGCGGCTGAAAAATGCGGCCTCACAGATCTCCACCGGCAATCTGAATGTGCATCTCGACACGTACGGAACCGACGAAGTGGCTGTTCTGGCGCAATCCTTCAATGAGATGGCCGCCAACCTGAGACGCTCCGAAAAGAATCTGATATCTGCGTATGACAAAACGATCGAGGGCTGGGTCAAAGCCCTCGAACTTCGCGATCGAGAGACCCTGGGACATACATTGCGGGCTGCCAGTATGACCCTGGAACTGGCCCGGCGCATCGGAATCCCGGAAACCGAAATGCCAAACATTCGCCGCGGGGTTCTCCTGCATGACATTGGCAAAATGGGCATACCCGACAGCATATTGCTAAAGCATGGGGATCTGGATGACTGGGAGCGGAAGATCATCGAGACCCATCCTGCGCTGGCGCGTGAAATGCTGAACCAGATCGAATTTCTGCGCCCCTGTATAGACATCCCTGCCTGCCACCACGAAAGATGGGATGGACTGGGCTACCCGCAGGGACTTGCCCGCGAGCAGATCCCCCTTGTGGCAAGACTCTTTAGTATCGTTGATGTCTGGGACGCGCTCACTTCCCAGCGGCCCTACCGACCTGCCTGGCCTAACGAAGATGCGCTGCAATACATCAGGGAACGGGCCGGCAAGGATTTCGATCCGGGAATCGTGAACATATTTGCCGAGATGATCAAGAAGCGCTTTTATGACAAAAATGATCAAAAAACCATACCCAATCCCTACCTGGTTCGTGAAAGGCCGAACCAGTGACATCCGGATGGCAACTGTAACCACCTTACAACTTTAATATATTGAGTTTTCGGGCAATTTACTGCATAATCAATAGGGGAAACAGGCATCATTGAAGATTTGGCCGTCTCCTAATCAGGAGGCGGAGAAGGAAAAATGTCAAAGGTTGTTTTTTGGAGCATCCTGGGGGGATTGGTGATCATCGCCATCGCGGTGACCAATATTCGTGTTGCCAGCGCGGGCGAACAGGAAGAGTTCATCGATATTTCCGTACTCTCTGACAACCAGGCGGATTATGGCGTCGACGAAAACCCGGGTGCCATTCCGGCCGTCTCACCCGAGATCATTCAGGATAAGCTCAATGACGAGGGGCAGGACTCCTCGTCACTGCCTGTCATCGTTTTCACCGTAAAGCTGGTTTTGAATGATCCGACTCCGCCGGACCAGGGCAGCAGCGATCCGGGGCAAGACGAACAGGACGAGCCCCATCACGACAGTAACGGAAACAACGGCCAGGACAATCCGAACGGCGGCGGCCCGGACAACCCAAACAAGGGCGGCAACCAAAATCAGAACCAGAACAACAACGGAAGCAACGGCTCGGATCCTTCCAGTAACAATGGCCAGGAAAAGGAAAAAGAAAGCAATCCAGGCTCGACGCCCGGGAAGGAAGCCGGCTCGAGCAGCAACTAACGGTTGCCGATCCGCACACCTTTGAAGACCAGAAGAATGACCGTCGAACGCCGGTCATTCTTTTATTTTGGACGAATCGGCTATACTAACCGTAGAAAATGAACCGTTAGAGAAAAACCATGGGAAATAAACTTTGCCCGAAAGTCATCCTGGAAGGCACCCGCCTGACCTTCAAGACCGAAATTGCCTTCGAGCTGAACGAGCACCCGCGCGTGGTGGGACCTCGCAAATATCGCTATCACTCGCCGCTGATCTCCGCCGAGTGGTGCGCGTTCACCAACTATCCCTGGGGGCGCGGCCCGATCAACTTCGAGCCGCAGGAGGAATCCCTGGCCCTGGAGACTTACGCCACCTGGGCCCGCATGTTCGAGCTGCAAAAATACTATTCCTGGATCGTGGACCGCTTCCACATCTCCACGCAGGCCTATCAGAAGCAGACTCATGGAAAGGATTATGACTTCGGCTGGCTGGAGGAAAGGCTCGTGCCGTTGAATTTCAGGATGGTCTTTTGCACACGTTCGCCTGAAAGCTTCGAAGCCGCCCGCCGGGAACGGTTGAAGGTCTCCGGCAACCCTTCGCAGTACGATGACCTGAGTCCGTTCCTCCGCGAGCAGGAATTGATGCGAGACTTGATCGCAAAGTCCCTGCTCCCCTGCCTGACGCTGGACATCTCCGACAACGACGTCCCCGCGGCCGTCGAGCGGGTTGCAGATTGGCTCGAGACCTCCGGCGGACTCTACATGCCTGATTAGGGTTATAATCTTAAGTGCGAAAGTGAGGTGCGAATGAACGAAAACACGTCCCGCCGCAGTCCTTTTGAGGACAAGATCCCCGAGGAAGTCCGCCAGCATGCCCGCGCGGCGCGTGAGGAGATGCGCGCAGGCATGAAAACCTTCCTGCCCCCCGAGTTCTGGGAGCACGGCCGGAAAGCCCGCAGGGAAATGCTATTGGCCTGGCGCAGCATGATCGATGC
>JBAVVF010000785.1:0-2823 GCA_049697155.1 Anaerolineales bacterium | reverse complement strand
CCTGGTATGCAATACTTCTAAAGAAAATACCGCAACTCTGAAACCTACCACCCACAAAATTCATGGACTTGAACCAAAACACATCATTGAAAGAACGTTCCCTATTATTATGACAGCCTCAGACCATCTTTCTTACATCCCGATCGGGTGGCAATCAAGAGGACGCGTCGACCTCAGGAATTTCCGGCCGGATTGTGCCCTGCCGCGCCTGAAAGAGGTTATACCGGCTGCCTTATTCTATATAACGAATTGGGTGTGCATAGTTCGCGAAGTACCCTGCTTCGAAGCCTTTGGACAGCCGCCCCTGCTCCAGCAATTGTGGTCATTGGCCGTAGAAGAACAGCTCTACGTCCTGTGGTCTCGAGCCTGCTGTTTCTCCTGCGCAGGCTCAAACGCAATCGCTTCGGCTTGCTGGCTGCGACTGCCCTCCTGGTTGCAGCGTTCTCGATCTGGATGGCTGTCCTTACCTCCCCCACTGCGATCCTTTACGTATCTATTATGAAACGGACACTCGCGCGGCAGGCGGCGCGCAGCTCAAGCATATCTATGCTTGAGCTGTCCGGATGGGCTGGATAGATCGCTTTGATGAGCCTCTATAAGCAACTTAACGAATTTCAGCCGTTTTTGTACCGGGGAGGCGCGCTGGCCGGAAGCCGAGCTGCTCGACCGGGATGCCATGGCACACAGCGAACCGGGCTGGTTCATCCGGAACCAGACTCACTAAGTTATGACGGAAGCGAAGCGTACGTCAACGCGATCAAAGAGGTGCTCGAAATAGAAATATAGGGATGGTCGCTACGGGCACGGAGCAGGATTTCCTGCGTCAAGGTAAGCTTGGCATGTGGCTGTTGCATTAACTGCTGCCTGAGTTAGCGTTGCTGCTGCATTCGTTGCTGCCGCATTAGCAGTTGCTGCCGCAGCAGCGGCAGTATTTACGGCGTTTGCTGTCTGGGTAGCATTCGGAGTCTTGGTCGGAGCAACCACCGTGATCGATACCGGCAGGATGGCCCCAAACTGCGTTCCGCCGCCATCAGTAAGCCGCCAGGAAGACTTATACGTGCCGGGGTTATTCGGCGCATGCAAATTCACAGACAATGTTGTCCACTTATAGGGTTCGATTTTGTTGCTTAATCTCACCGAGGTGGTGTTTGCCAGCTTATCTCCACTGACAAATTCCCATGAAAATACGTACATCCAGTCGCAGGTACCATTGTTTTCCACCTGCCATGACTGGGTAAAGTCCTGACCCGGCAGGAAGGGACCCTTCGGCTCCGTGAAGGCTTCTACCAACCTGAGATTCAGGCATCCGACCCCCAGCGAAGAGGCCAGCGGCGTGCTGGTATAAAAAGTGCCCGTCGGTGTGGGGGTCAGGAAAACCGGCGCGGGGACGAAAACGGTTGGCGTGGACAGGACCAGCGTCTGAGCCGTGGGTGTGGGCAGGAAGGTTGCCGAGGGTATGGCGGTATTCGTTGCAGCCGGCGCCAGAGCAGTCTGTGTTTGAAAGAGGGCCGCGGCCATCGTCCCGGCAGCCGCCGCGACCGTTCCATTGACATCCGGTGTGGGTACATTCCCGCCGCAGGACGTCAACAATATTCCAATGAGCAGTAATAGAAACAACGATCGTCGAGTAAAGTGCATATTTACCTCAAATTTGAGTTGTGTTGCAAAGACCGATCTCGAAAGTAGACTTAGAACTCCCGCAATTCCGGCGGGAAGAATTATATTCAGGAAATAGACTTTATTTCAGGCTTTCACCCGGCGTCCAGCCTACGCAATTCCTATGAACGGGCTGCAAACTTTATCACTAAGGCGCGATCGGCGCAAGGATCAATCCAGTCGTAAAAGTAAGTTGGATGAACGTTTTCGATGCTGATCCTCGCCTATTTATGGCGTTAAACCGGCAAAATATATGCTTTAAACGCAGGTGCAGGAAAGTTTGGTCCCACGGCTGGGGTCCCAATCGGCTGGAAATACTCAGCGCCCGTTAAAAGCAATCCGGTTCAGAGTCACTCTGGTGAGCAGCTCTGAACCGGATTCTGATCTGGTCTTATAAGATACAGCTTAGGGAGCCGCTGTCCCTGTGGCAGAGGGTGTTGGCGTAACTGTCGGCGCTGGGGTACCACTGCCCAGTGTGATCACGAGCTGCGGAGGAGTTAGAGTCTCACGCGAAGAGAACGTAATCCCATCACTGGCATCCGCCACCAGGGCAAAGGTGTAGGTGCCATTACCTGTGATTAAAGCCGTCACATCGTACTCCACCCATGAATTGGGACCAATGGCGCCCTGGTTATCCAACGCGCTGCTCAATAACGGCGGCTGTGTATCCCAGGTGATCCCACCCGCGCCCGATTCGATCCAGGCGTTGTCTGCCAGATATACGGCCGGTCCATTATTCGTGCCGTCGGTTGGACAGAAGACGAGCAGTTTCACGCTCTGGATCGGTCCACTGATCCCGCTGACCGTAAACCGGAGGTAACTCGTTTGTACGAAACTGGGGCTCGCCTCGGATTGAAGAGTAGTCTGGGTCCCGAAGTTTTCTTCCGGAACAGCTTGAGCCACACGTGCATCGGCCAGCGCTATAAATGTTGAAGTGTTTTCCGAGCCGCCTGTGGGGGTGGGAGTCGGTGTGTCTGTTGGCATGTCCGTCGCCGGAGGCGTCTCTGTAGCTGTGCCCGTGGGGGTATCGGTTACCAAAGGCGTGTCTGTCGCGGAAGGCGTCAACGTCGCAGTAGCAATGTCAGTCGCCGCAGGGGTGTCGGTGGCAGTCGGCATCGGTGTGTTCGTCGCCGTGGACGTTGGCGTCGGTATGTCAGTGGGCAGCGG
>JBAVVF010000784.1:0-3821 GCA_049697155.1 Anaerolineales bacterium | reverse complement strand
GCCGTAATTGTTGGAACAATTGGTGATGAGCGTCGGCAAACCATACGTTTGATGGTAGGCCCGCACGAAGTGATCGCTGGCGGCCTTGGAGGCCGAGTAGGGAGAGTTCGGCGCATAGGGTGTCTCTTCTGAAAAATATCCCTCTTCGCCCAGCGCGCCAAAGACTTCATCCGACGAAACATGCAGAAAGCGAAACGAATCCTTCCGGTCTGCGGGCAGGCCATCCCAATAGGCGCGCGCCGCCTCCAGCATGGTATATGTCCCGATCACATTCGTTTGGACAAAGTCCTCGGCGCTGACGATCGAGCGGTCCACGTGCGTCTCTGCCGCCAGGTGAAACACGCCCACAGGCTGGTGCTCCTCGAACAGCGCGGGGACCAGCGCCCGGTCGGTGATGCTTCCCTTCACAAAGATGTAATTCGGGCTGCCATCCAGGTCGGCCAGCGAGAGCGAATTGGCGGCATAAGTGAGCGCGTCCAGGTTCACGACGCGGTACTGCCCGCCGGAGACCAGCCTCCGCACCAGGTTTGTGCCGATAAATCCGCATCCGCCCGTCACGAGAATAGTTTGTTTCTCAGCCATGCCTGACCCTCAACAGGATATCTTCGTACTCCTTCACGATCTGCTCCAGCTCGAAGGAACGGGCCTTCTCCAGGCTGGCCGTGCGAAAGGCCAGCAGGCGCGGCGAGTCGGACAGCAGTCCGGCCAGTGAGCCTGCAAACCTTGCCGCCTCCGGGATCAGATACCCATTCTTATCGTCATCCACCAGGTCGACAAACCCGCCGACGCGGCTGGCGACGATGGCCAGTCCCTTGGCCAGTGCCTGGACGCCGACCACCGGCAATCCCTCGGCGCGCGAGGGCATGAACAGGATGTCGCTTTTATCGAACCAGTCCAGCACCTCCTGCGGCTCGAGCCAGCCGGTGAGCTGGAACCGGTTCGCCAGCCCATGGTCTGCGATCGCGCACTTGACGTCCGGCATGAGCGGGCCATCGCCGATCATGACACACTGCCAGTTGAGGCCTTGCAACTCGTTCAGGGTCTGCACGACCTGCAGGGGGTTCTTCTGATCCATAAAGCGCCCGGCAAAGACGATGCGCGGCGGGTCGTTCAGGACGATTTGTTTGGGCCGCAGGACATTCAGGTCCACGCCGTTCGGGACCACCTGGATTTTCTGCTTGTACTTTTTCAGGGCGAGCTGGCGGGTGAATTCACTGACCGCCACAATCTCACCGGCGTTTCTCCAGATGCCGGGTGTGAATGGATAAATCCAGCGGAACCATTCATCGGTCTTCTCAGGCACGCCCCCCGGCACATCACCCAGATGAACGGTCAGGACATAAGGAATGCCGGTCAACCAGGAAAGCATGCGTGCCAGCGCGCCGGCCGGCACGGCAAAATGCGCGTGGATCACGTCCGGGTGGAACCGGCCCGCTAAACGGAGACCGGCCCAAAGTCCCGCGAGCACGTAGACCGCCATCGAAAGAAAACTGGCCCGGTAGGGCTGCCGTCGCAGCGAGCCGAAGCGCACGATCCGGAATCCGTTTCTTTGCTCGCTGTGGGGCAATCCCATGAGATGAGCCGTCAATACCTGAACATCATGCCCCCGTCTGGCAAGTTGGCTGCAGATATCCTCTGCCACACGCCCGCCACCCCCTCCCACCGGCGGAAACTCATGAACGAGAACCAGGATTCGCATCAGCGCTCCCGGGGGCATTGGGCTGCTTCGAGAGTTGGCACATAGACCTCAACCCGGTTCCCCTGCGGCTCGATCGTCAACACCGGATGATAGTAACAGAGGATGTAGGGGGAGACGCGCGAGTTCCAGGCATTGTTTTCCTCGGCGGTGGGGCCGCTGTCCTTGATGGCTACATTTTGTTTTGCCGCCACGATGGCCGCAAAACGATGCACCTTCAGATCGTCATAGAACCGGCGGAGATAGGCCTGATTATTCGACATGGCCATTTCCATTAGCGTTACTGCTTCATAATCGGCCACCAGCGGCACGTTGACGTCGCCAAAGGTAACCAACTGGCGCTCATTGATGAACAAAACCGGTCCTTCCTTGCCGATCTCATTCACAGTCTGCACGAGCTCCTGATAGGCGGCGTCATTTCGGACTTGGTCATATTTTCGATAGGGGGAAAGCACCAGCAGCAGGAACAGGAACGGCATCAACACGGCCAGCGCCAGCACGGCCCAGGAGCGGACCAGCAGGGGCGGCTCTCCTGACTCCGCTGCGACGCGCCCGCCGACGAAATAAGCCGCCGTAATGCCGATCAGTATAGCATAGGCATCCATATTATGAAGATCGCCGCCGCCGCCGATCTTCACGCTGACGGCCAGACTTCCCGCAAACAAGACGGCGATCATCAGGAACAACCCGAGCCAGCGTATTGTGTGAAGCGTTTGCCAGCGACGGGCCGCAAGTACGAGTGCTGCGATCAGAGGCCCGGTCATGATCAAAATTGCCGGCAGGATTCCGAGAAAGTGATTGGGGTTCGGCCACAGCCGGTACCACAACAGGTCTGAAACAAAACTGGACGCGAAGGACTCCGCATTCCGGGCGTTGCCCGAAAGGAAAATATACGCCGCCTGAGCCGCCAGCGCGGAAAGCAGTCCGGCGATGGTCCACAGCGCGGGGCGGGCCAGATAGTTCGCGACCTGCCTGAAGGTGACCGGCTCTGAATCATCCGATGATTTGAAGGGGGTTTCGAGCAGGTAGATGGCGACCGCCATCATGGCTGGGACCGGGAACCAGTTGACCCGGCTGATGCCTGCCCAGACCGAAGCCAGGATGACGGCGATCAACGACTGCCGCGGATGTTTGTTCGTGACAAAGAGCAAAATCAGAATCACCATTACTTCGAGGTGATAATAAACTCCCACGCGTAAAAGAAAGAAAAAAGCCCAGCCGGCAAACAGCCACCGGGCCGCTTTTCCCTGAGGCAGGAAGGCCCGTCTGGCAAGTGTCACGGCCGCACCGGCAGTCAAGCCGATCCACAAAAGGTATTGCCAGAAACGATGAGCCGTGACATCCAGGCTCGGGATCAAAAACGGGAGGGACTGCAGCAGATAACGGCTGGGATGCAGGGTGGTCAGGGGAAACGTCTCACCATAAATCGATTCGGAAAAGTATAACGAGGCATAGTAGTAGCGGCTGCCTTCCGACCACCCCATCGACAGCGGATAGGCTGTGACCGCATTGAAGCGCACCAGGACCTCGTAGGTCACGCCCAGCAAAACCACGGCTGTGAGAAAACCGGCCTGCCAGCTTGTTTTGAGGGCCACCTTCAAGGCACCCATCGCAAGCAGGAGGACATACCAGCACATCCAGTAATAGATGATTCTCAACAGCACGGCATCCAGCCAGGGATTTTTGTCACCCCGCCCAACCTGGAAGGTGAACTTTACATACGGGATCAGGACCAGCACTGCCAGAAACACCACCCAGCCGAGCCCGCGCAGGAGGCGGTTGTCTGTTTCCAGGAATTGCAGGCTGAAAGGAAGGCGAAAAGGCAGCCCGCCGGAACGCACGATCAGGATGAACAGCCAGGCACACACGACCGCGACTGCCAGATAAGCTGCAAATAATATGCCCCACACAGAGCGCAGCAGATCCACGCCCAGCTCATCCCAGCGCAGCCAGGAGGAGCGCAGGGCCCACAGGTCGGTGGCAAACGTCGCGGCCAGGATCGTGAGCCAGAACGAACGGGAGGAAGTCGACATTCGAGTCATCCTGTGGTTTCTAGTGAAAGGGTGTCGGTGAAGATACGGCTGTCTTTTGCTTTGCCAGTGCCGAAAGAATGGAGGGTAAGAAG
>JBAVVF010000783.1:0-1842 GCA_049697155.1 Anaerolineales bacterium | reverse complement strand
GCTGATCCCTTCCTGAAAGCGTCTTTGCCCGCGAAGAAGGCTGTCCGTGGCCTCGCGCCCGCCTGTCGCGGCCACGAGAAGCTCCTGCAAGGCTCTCCACTCGGCGCCCGAAAGCCGCACGCGTCCGCCTGCGATCACCCGGCCGATCCGCCCCCGCTGTTCGTCGGTCAGCGTACCCAGCAGCCGGGCCAGATGCGCCCTGTCCTGATAACCTTCCCCGGAAAATCTTCCCGTCATTTGCCTCCAACATCCGGTAACACAATGTTAATATACAAATGTATCATTTATGATCTGTTAAAGATCCTGGTTGACGGATAATCGCAACAGTCTGTGTTGAAATAAAAACTTCAATTAAATGGAATAAACGCCGTTAACGGAGACGTTAAGGTGCCCAGCGCGTCGAGTGACTATGGTGAATAGAATGGGTAAATGCAAAATCGTGCACGCCGGCGCACCGGCGCTTGTTACCCACCGCCTCACCGCGCATGGGCGTGAGCGAGGTCGCGAATGTTCCACACCTTCCGCCAGCCGCCTTCGCGGCCAGCAACTATGGCGAACCAATTGGACTAGCCGAGCCATGCCTTCTTACCGGCTTGGCGGGTGAGGCGTATCCGGTGGGACAGGCCGAAAGGCAATTGTCCCACTCAAGAGAGCGCCCAGCCTTTGAGCGATACCGGGCGTATCAAGGGGGCGGGGCTGTTCGCCGGGGCGATAGTCTCCGCTGTTGGTGTTGACCGGCACGACAGGCTGACCCGCGAAAGTCGCCACGGCCCGGTCAACAAGGCGTCCGGTCCTGCGGAAAATCCCGAAGTCCGTGCGGTGTGTTTCAATAACACCGCTTTGATCGTTGAGCGTCGTTGAGAAGCGCCACGCATAGAGGTCTGCAAATATCTCCTGGGCAGCGCGTGACCAGTCTACCCGACCGTTCGAACCCAGCTCAGGAAGCAGACTGGGATGGATGCGAAGTCCCGGTGGTAGAGCTTGTCCTGGGCGCCAGCCGGCGTCGCGCAGATCTTGGTCAATGGAAGCGATAAACTCGGCCGACTGGGAAAACCGCTCATGCTGGCGCGTGCGGCCATCAGGATAATTGTCGCCGCTTATCGCGGCGTCGATGCGGTGACCGATCTCGTGATGGAGCGTTACCCCGACATAGTCAAGAGGATTGCGGCTTCCATCGCGAAAGTATTCGGCCACCGTAAGGTGATGCCGACCCCAGCGGGTGATGGCCAGGAAAGAGGGGTCGTGGCGTATGGCATTGCGCCGCGCGGCGGGGGAGGTACTCATGCCAGACCAACTGCGGTTGTCAAAGAAGAGCTGGCGAACGGTGTGTATAATGGTTCGCGCGCCCGCGTAGGAGTTTAAGCCAGCGCGGATGGCAGGCGGGACGGCATGGTAGGCGTCTAGCACGGCGCTGCGGAACGGCTGGCTCGCACCGGGATGAAAGAGAATAGGAGATCGGACAGGGTCGCTCATGAACGGCGTGCCGGTCTATGGCCGCAGGTGGGATTGTCGTCAGAGAACGTCCCCCTGATTTCACCCTGGTGCCCCTGACGTCTATTCAGCAACTGATGAATAAGTGCCTTGGTGATCAACTGCATGGGCGTAGTATATCCTGAAGTCATTAAGTAATATTTACTATTACACTGTTTAGGTGGTTTCTATTATTCCACAGTTGATTAATGCCAAGGGCTCTGTTCCGCCACACTGTAGTTCTATGTTCGTTCTGCTGCGCCGTTGCAGTGGGAGGAACCGATGGAAGCCGTGGAATTCCAGGGGCTTGTCGATCAGCTCAGCGGGCTGACGGCCGGGCAGCGTGAGGCGTTGATCGAGGCGGTCCGGGTC
>JBAVVF010000782.1:0-1708 GCA_049697155.1 Anaerolineales bacterium | reverse complement strand
GACCCTGGTCGTCCGTGACCGGGCGACGGCCCGCCGTCTGTTGAGGAATCTGCCGCCTCAGGCGCGGGTCGTGACCCTGCGCGGGGAGGTCTTCCGCGGGGATGGGCTCATCATTGCGGGAAAATCGGCCGCCTCCTCGGCCCTCAGCCGCCCGCGCCAGAAACGCGAGCTGACCGAATCCCTGGAGGCAGTGAGTAGGCAGATCGAGTCTTTGAACCGGGACGTCGCTTCGCTCTCCGGGCAGGTCGCCGCGGCCCAGCAGGAGCTGGCCCAGGCTGACGAGTCGGCGCGCGGCGCGCGCCTCCGCCTGGATGAGGCTCAGGGGAAGGAACAGCAGGCCGGGCTGGAGTCCGAATCGGCGCTGCGGCAGCTGGAGTGGCAGAAGAATCAGCAGTCCCAATTAAAGGCCGAAGCGGAGGAAGCGGAGTCGGCCCGTCGGGTGCTGCTCCAATCGTTCTCGAACATCGAGGACCAGTCTTCCAAAACCAATGCAGACGTGCGGACGCTTTCTGAAAAACTAAATGCCATCGATGTTGCGGAAACATTGAACCAGGCTTCGTACTGGAGCACGCGGGTGGCGGTCGTGGAGCGGGCGCTGGCCGATGCAGATTCCAGGAGGGACGAGAGATACAAGGATGCCGCGAAGTTCGATGCGCGGCGCTTCGAGCTGACGGCCCGCCTGCAGGAAGCCGACACCTCCCTGAGCGGCCTGGATAGTGAAAAGTCAGCCCTGCGCGAGCGCGAGGCTCAATTACATACACAGATCGATGAGCTGAATGTGCACATCGAGCCGGCTGAAAAAGACCTGGAAACCGCCGAGCAGGAGGAATCGCGCCTGCAGGATGCGGAGGCGCATGCTCAGCGTTCCCTGGCGACCGCCGAACGTTTTCTCGGCCAGGTGCAGCTCGAGCAGATGCGCAAACAGGAAGCCCTGGACAACCTGCGCGAGAAGATCACGGACGACTTCGGCCTGGTCATGTTCGATTACGCCGCGGACGTCTCCGGCCCGGTGCCTCTGCCGCTGGACGGGATGGTCGAGGAGCTGCCGGTGGTAACAGAAATTTCGCCTGATCTCGAAGCACAGCTGGCTCAGAACCGGACGCGTGTGCGCCGCATGGGACCGATCAATCCGGAGGCGAAAGAGGAATTCGACCGGGAATCCGAGCGTTACACGTTCATGCGGACACAGGTCGATGACCTTCACAAAGCCGAAGAAGACCTCAAGCATGTGATCGATGAACTGGACGAGTTGACCCGCCAGGAGTTCTCGAAGACGTTCGATGCCGTGGACAAGCAGTTCCGGGCCATGTTCACACGCTTGTTCGGCGGCGGCTCGGCCCGGCTCTCGCTGACCGACCCCGACAATCTTGTGGAAACCGGCATTGAGATCGAGGCACGTCTGCCCGGGCGCCGCGAGCAGGGACTGGCCCTGCTTTCGGGCGGGGAGCGCAGCCTGACGGCGGTGGCGCTGGTATTTGCTTTGCTCAAGGTTTCGCCCACACCGGTCTGCGTGATGGATGAGGTGGATGCGATGCTCGACGAAGCGAACGTCGGTCGCTTCCGGGATCTTCTGCAGGAGCTGAGCAGGGATACCCAGTTCATTATCATCACGCACAACCGCAACACGGTCCAGGCCGCAGACGTGATCTACGGCATTACCATGGGCCGCGATTCGGCCAGCCAGATCATCAGCCTGAGGCTCGACCAG